>CAZZZJ010000246.1:0-5431 GCA_964658355.1 Beijerinckiaceae bacterium | reverse complement strand
CCGATGTTGTGGCGGTTGCGCGCGTAGGCTTTGCCCGGATTGCCCAGGCCCACGATGAGTCGCATGGCGACGGACTCCGGCCTTCCAAAACAAGAACGCCCCGGCCTCGCGGCCGGGGCATCGTCTCGAAGCCACACCGCCACGGGACGGTGCGGGAGGATCGAGCCCGAAAGGCTCAGTCCTCCTTCTTCTCCTCGGCGGCGGTCTCGGCCTCTTCGGCCTCGGCTTCGACCTTCTCGGCCTCGGCCTCGGCCGACTGCGCCTCGGCGATCGCGGCCTCCTCGGCCTCGACCTCGGCGCCGAGCACGGTCGGCGGCACGACGTTGGCGATCGGGTCGGTGGCCTCGCCGGTGTAGACGACGCCGGCCGGCATGGTGATGTCCGACACGTGGATCACGTCGCCGATCTCGCGGCCGGTGAGGTCGATCTCGATCCCATCGGGGATCTGGTCGGGGGCGACCTCGACGGCGAGCGTGTGCAGGGAGATGTTGAGCGTGCCGCCCTGCTGCTTGATGCCGGGCGCCGCGTCCTCGTTGTGGAAGTGCACCGGCACCTCGACGGTGACGGTCTGGCCGGCGACCACGCGCAGGAAGTCGACATGCATCGGCACGCCGCTGACCGGGTCGAGCTGGAAGTCGCGCGGGATCGCACGGGTCTTCTTGCCGCCGGCGTCGATCTCGAACAGCGTGGTCTTGAAACCGCCGGCGTAGATCAGGGTGCGGGTGCGGATGAGGTCGATGGCGATCGACTGCGGCGGCTGGCCTCCGCCGTAGACGACGGCGGGAACCTGGCCCTGGCGACGAACGGCCCGGGCGGCCCCCTTGCCGACCCGGTCGCGTGCCACGGCCTCAAGCGTCTTGACTGCGCTCATGGCGTGATCCTTTGATTCGTGAATGGTCGGGGAAACGACGAAGGCCGCCCGAGATGGACGGCCGAACCGAAACCCCACGCGCCCGTGCCTCCAAGGGTGTCTGGCGGGCGTGGGCGGGCTATAACGGGGTTGGGTGCCTATGGCAATGGAAACGCCGCTCGCGGCCGAGTCGCCGACGGACGGCTCGGCTCCCGGCGCGGTCGCGGCCGACATCGTCGACGGATGTCCGGAGACGGCAGCCTTCGCGGCCCCGGATGCCCCCGCCGACCTCAGCGACCGGACGACCGCGGTCGCCGAGCTTTTTCCCGCCGCGCGGTATCGCCGGCCCGCCCCGGTCCTGGTCCGCTCGAGCAATCCCGATTTCGTCCGGCGGCTCGCCGCCGCGTTCGAGGAGATCGATGCCGACCCCGCGCCCCTTCCTCCGACGCTGCTCTGCGAGTCGCGGGACATCCGCTTCGGCTACGGGGTGCTCTACTACCCCCGCGGCGATCGTCCGGCGATCCTGCAGGAGACGTTTCGCGCCAACGATCGCGCCGTGCTCCGCGGCCCCGATGCCGGATTTCGCCGCGTCGACGCGACCTGGGACGCCGATTCGGTGCTGCTTCTCATCGCCTCGGCCGGATCGTTCAACTACGGGCATTGGCTCGTCGACGACCTGCCGCGCCTGGAAGCGTTCCGCGTCCTGGAGCGGCGGCACCCGGGCGTGCCGATCACGATCCTGCTCGCCTCCTACAACGTCCTGATCGACGAGGTCAGGCGACGGTCGATCCTGGCCTACCTGCCCGGACGCAAGAACCTCCGGATCCGCTTCCTGGAGCCGGCGGAGAACCACCGCTTCGCGCGGCTCTATCACGTCACGCCGTCGAGCCGGCACCCGACGGCCAAATCGCCCGAATCGCTGCGTGCGATGGTCCGGCGGATGCGGCGCAACACCTGGACCCGGCGCGCCGAGGCGAAGCTTCGGCACATCTGGCAGGCACCGGGGACGGCACTCCGTCGCGGCGGGCGACGCCTGTTCGTGGACCGTAGCCCCGCGCGCGGCCGCACCCTGGCCAATCGCGCGGCGATCGTCGCGCGTCTCGAAACGCTCGGTTTCGAGACGGTCGACCCCGAGAGGATGAACCTGCGCGAGCAGATGGTGCTGTTCTCCCAGGCGGACCTCGTGGTCGGCATCATGGGCGCGGCCATGACCAACACGATCTTCTGCCCACCCGGCGCCGAACTGATCTACCTCGCGGCCGGCGAGACATGGATCGAGCCGTTCTACTGGGACCTCGCCGCGATCGGCCGTCACCGCTACGCCGTGGTGTTCGGCGAGCCGGCGGAATCGGCGGACGACCAGCACCTCCCATCCTTCGCGGTGGATGTCGAGGACCTGGACGCCGCGTTGCGCCTCACGCGAGCCTATGGCCGGCGAAGGGGCGACGGTTCGGTTTCTTGACCCCGCTTCACCCCATCCCCTACGGTCCGGCCCGCTCACCCTCCCCCTCGGAACCTGCGAAAAAGATCGATGCTCAGCTTCAAGAGCCAGGCGCTGCCGCCGGGGTTCGCCGGCACGCTCTATCTCGATTTCCTGGCTGCGCTCTCGCGCAAGCGCGGCACGCGCAACTACCTAGAGATCGGGGTTCACTTCGGGCACGCCCTGTGCCGGATCGCGTGCGACACGGCGGTGGGGATCGATCCGGGCTACATCCTCGATGAGGACGTGACCCGCGACAAGCGGCGCACCTTCCTGCACCGGGACACCAGCGACGGGTTCTTCGCATCCACCGACCTGCGGGCGCTCGTCGGCGGCGGCATCGACCTCGCGTTCCTCGACGGTCTGCACCAGTTCGAGTTCCTGCTGCGCGACGTCTACAACACCGAGGCCGCGAGCACCGAGAACGGCCTGATCATCCTGCACGATTGCATGCCGCTCAACGTCGAGATGACGACGCGCGACTCCGCCGCGGTGCGGACCGATCCGCTCAAGGGAATGTGGACCGGCGACGTGTGGAAGCTCGTCCCGATCCTGCGCAAGTATCGACCCGACCTCGATGTCGTGCTGGTCGACTGCCCGCCGACCGGCCTCGTCTGCATCACCGGGCTCGATCCGAGCTCCCGCGTGCTGTCGCAGCGCTACCGCGAGATCGTGCGCGAGTTCCGCGAGGTGCCCGACACGGCCGACCGGATCGGCGCGATGTACGCCGCCAACCCCGTGATCCGCTCCGCCGACATCCTCCACGGCGAGGACCATTCCCTGTACTTCAGGGTTTGAGACTGCCGGCGAGGACGGCCAGGGCCTGCGCCTTCACGCCCGCGTGGTCGGCGAAGACCAGGCGCACCGGCAGCACCCGCACCCGCGCCGCGAAGGCGCCGGGCAGGCGGACGAAGTCCTTCTCGGTGGTGACGAGATCCGCACCGAGCCGTTCGGCGTCCGCCGCGAGTCGGGCGAGGTCGGCGTCGCGGTAGGGATGGTGGTCGGGGAAGCTGCGGGTGGCGGCGATCGCGGCGCCGGCCTCGGCGAGCGTTGCGAAGAACTTTTCGGGACGGCCGATGCCGGCGAAGGCCAGCACCCGGCGCCCCGCCACGGCGGCGTCCTCGGGAACCAGCCGGGCGCGGTGGACCGGCAGGCCGCGCGCCAGCGCCTGCGCCGCCACCGCCGCGCCGGCCGAGCCGTCGCCGATCAGCACCAGGCCGCCGACATGCGGCCATTGCCGCGCCAGCGGCACGCGCAACGGCCCGGCCGGGAAGGACAGCCCGTTGCCGGTGCCGACGCCGGCATCGACGACGGCGAGCGCGAGGTCCTTGGCCAGGGTCGGGTTCTGCAGCCCGTCGTCCATGACGATCACGTCGGCGCCCTCCGCCACGCAGAGGCGCGCGCCGGCGACGCGGTCGCGGGCGACCACCACGGGGGCCTGACGGGCGAGCAGAAGCGGCTCGTCGCCGACCTCATGCCAGCGGTGGCGGGCGGGATCGACCACGACGGGGCCGGTCAGGCACCCGCCATAGCCGCGGCTGAGGAAGGCCGGCTTGCGCCCGATCTCGCGCAAGAGAGCAGCCAGGGCGATCGCGCTCGGGGTCTTGCCGGCACCGCCGAGGGTGAAGTTGCCGAGGCACAGGACGGGACAGTCCGCCCGCGCGCCGGGCCGGTCCATGCGCGCGGCGGTGAGGTGGCCGTAGGCGCGACCGAGCGGCGCCAGCAGGCGCGCGGCCGGATGATCCGGGGCCCCTTGCCAGAAAAGCGGCGGGCGCATCAGCCCTGATGGAACGCGGCGAGCTTCATCTGGGCGATGAAGGGGTCGAGCACCGCCAGGGTCCGCTCCACCGCGCCCTCGAACGGCACCAGCGCCCGCTGGCCGGCCCGGGAGATGGCCTCGATGCGAGCGGGCGCGGCCATGAGGTCGGCCAGGGTCGCGGCCAGCTCGGCGCCGTCGGCGACCGCGGCGCCCCCGCCGCCGGCATCGAGCGCGCGATAGACCTCCGTGAAGTTCTCGGTGTGCGGCCCGTGCAGCACGGCGCTGTTCAGGCGCACCGGCTCGATCGGGTTCTGGCCACCATGCGGCACCAGCGACCCGCCGAGGAACACCAGCGGGCTCAGGCGATAGAACAGGCCGAGCTCGCCGATCGTGTCGGCGACGTAGAGGTCGATCGACGGATGCGGGCGCCCGCCGGCGGAGCGGCGCGCGCTGCGCAGGCCTTGCGCCGCCGCACATGCCGCCACCTCTCCGCCGCGATAGGGATGGCGCGGGGCGACGATCGTCAGCAGCCGGGGGAAGCGATCCTTGAGCGCCGCATGCGCCTCTGCCGCCGCCGCATCCTCGCCCGGATGGGTGCTCGCCGCGACCCAGACCGGGCGGTCGCCGATCATGTCGCCGAGATAGGCCGTCTGCTGCCGGTCGGCCGGCTGAACCGCGGCATCGTACTTGAGGTTTCCCGCCACGCTCACCCGCGGCGCTCCGAGGCGCACGAAGCGCTCGGCGTCGTCCCGCGTCTGCGCGAGGCAGACCGCGATCCGCGCGAGCAACGCCCTTGCCGTGCGCGGCGCGCGCGCCCAGCCCGTGTACGAACGCTCCGACATCCGCCCGTTGACGAGCAGCAGCGGGATGGCGCGGGCGTGCAGCGCCATCACCGTGTTCGGCCAGATCTCGGATTCGGCCACCAGCGCGAGGTCGGGCTGCCAATGATCGAGGAAGCGTTCGATCCAGCGCGGGGCATCGAGGGGCATGTACTGGTGCACGGCACCGGCCGGCAGGCGTGCGCCGATCAGGTCGGCGGCGCTGCGGGTGCCGGTGGTGACCAGAACCGAGAAGCCGCGGGCGATCATGCCCTCGACGAGGCCGACCAGGGAGAGCGCCTCGCCGACCGAGGCGCCGTGCATCCAGACCAGAGACCCGACCGGCCGCGCCCGGCCGGGCAGGCCGCGTCGCTCGGGCAGGCGGGTCGGATCCTCCTTGCCCTGCCGCGCCCGCCACGCCAGCAGCCCGGCGACCGCCGGCTCGCCGACCCACAGGCCGCTGCGATAAGCCTTGAGGGCCAGGGTCAGCGGGGGCGCCCTCATGCCGCCTCGCCGAGGGCGGA
>CAZZZJ010000245.1:0-5486 GCA_964658355.1 Beijerinckiaceae bacterium | reverse complement strand
CGCGCCGGTGGACGGCGTAGCCGACGCCCCCGAGCGTCATCACCGTGGCCGCGCTCGCGGCCGTGAGCAGGCTTCGCCGTTTCATGCGGTGATCAGATGGCCGGCAGGAGGTGGGAATCAAGCGGCCGGACTCGAGCGGTGAGGATCTTCGGTCACCCTTCCGCCGGAAATTTGCGCAGAGTTCCACTTGTGAACAGACGCCGGCGTCGCGCTACGCTATGGCCTCGGTGCAAGCAAGAAGCGAACCGCTCCGGTCATGGACGTCGACGCCGCCCAGTCCCCCGGCAGGAACCTCCTGTTGCGGGCCCTCCAGCCTGCCGACCGGACGCTGATCGCGCCGTATGTCGAGTCGGTCGTGTTCGCGCGCGGGGACGTCGTGTTCGAGGCGGGCGATCCGGTCTCGCACGTCACCTTCCCCTGCGACCAGACGGTGGTCGCCCTGGCGATCACCATGCTCGACGGTCGGATGACCGAGACGGCGACGGTGGGACGGGAGGGCGCGGTCGGCGGCGTCGTCAGCCAGGGCTACCTGCCGGCCTTCAGCCGCGCCGTGGTGCAGATCGGCGGTCCGGTGCTGCGCCTGGAAGCGAGCCGCCTGCAGGCGGCCAAGCATGCCTCGCCGACGCTCCGCAATCTGTTCACACGCTATTCCGACTGCCTGGTCGCCCAGCTCCTGCAGTCGGTCGCCTGCAACGCCCTGCACCCGATCGAGCAGCGTGCCGCCAAGTGGCTGCTGACCCTGCACGACCGCCTATCCACCGATGTCCTGCCCGTCACCCAGGACGTGCTTGCCGAGATGCTCGGCGTCCGGCGCACCTACCTGTCGGGCGTCCTGCGCGGCCTGCACACCCGCGGGATGATCGCGGTGGCGCGCGGTCGCATCACCATCCTTGATCGGGCGGCCCTGGAGCGGGCGGCCTGCGAGTGCCACGACCGGGTGCGCTGCCATTTCGAGGAGGTGCTCGGCGCAGTCTATCTCGGCGGCGGCACCCTGGTCGCGGTCGATCCGGCGGCCGCCGGCACGGCCTTGCAGGGCAGGGCGGCGTCCCACGGAAAGGCGGCCTGAGCGCCATGACCGCCGCACCGATCCCGGACCCGCAGGACGATGCGCGCCTGGCCGCCCTCGACGCCTACGACATTCTCGACACGCCCGCCGAGGCCGGCTTCGAGGACATCGTCCTGCTGGCCTCGCAGGCCTGCGAGACCCCGACGGCGCTCGTCAGCTTCGTCGCCAAGGACCGGCAATGGTTCAAGGCGCGGATCGGCTTCCATCCCTGCGAGACGCCGCTGTCGCAATCGGTCTGCGCGCACGCGCTCGGCCGGGACGGCGTCCTCGTCATCCCGGACCTGACCCGCGATCCCCGCACCCGCGACAACGCCCTGGTCACCGGCGATCCGCAGATCCGGTTCTATGCCGGCGCGCCGCTGCACACGCAGGACGGCTTCGCCCTCGGCACGCTCTGCGTGATCGACTCGGTGCCGCGTCCGGAAGGGCTCGACGAGCGCCAGAAGGCGACGCTCACCGCGCTGGCGCGGCAGGTGATGGTCCAGCTCGAGCTGCGTCGAGCGATCGAGAACCGCGAGCACGCGCTCGCCGCCCGCGCGCGGGCCGAAGAGCAGCTGCGCCTCGCGGTCGATGCCACCGGCATCGGCATCTTCGACTTCGACCTCGCGAGCGGCGAACTGCGCTGGGACGCCCGGGTGCGCGCCCTGTTCGGCGTACCGGCCCGCGGTCCGGTCACCTACGCGGAGACCTATCTCGGCGGCGTCCATCCCGACGACCGGACGCAGACGGACGCGGCGATCCAGGCGGCCCTGGACCCGGGCGGCACCCGCGTGCTCGACTTCGACTACCGGGTGATCGCGGCCGACACCGGCGAGCAGCGCTGGCTCGCCGCACGCGGTCAGGCGATCGTCGAGGACGGGATCACCGTCCGCTTCATCGGCACCGTCCGCGACATCACCGCGCACAAATCCGCCGAGCTCGCTCTGAAGGCGACGGAGGAGCGCTATCGCCTGGCGGCGCGCGCCACCACCGACGCGATCTGGGACTGGGACCTCGTCGGCGACCACGTCCGCTGGAACGAGGCGCTGACGCTGGCCCACGGCCACGACCTCGCCGACGTCGTGCCGAAGGGGTCGTGGTGGCTCGCGCAGATCCATCCGGACGATCGCGAGCGGATCGCCGCCAGCATCCATGCGGCGATCGACGGCACCGCCGAGACCTGGAGCGACGAGTATCGCTTCCGCCGGGGCGACGGCCGCTACGCCGCGGTGATCGACCGCGGCTACGTCATCCGCGACGGCGCGGGCCGGGCGGTGCGGATGATCGGGGCGATGCTCGACGTCACCCGGCGCAACGAGACCGAGCAGCGCCTGCGCGAGAACCAGGCCCAGCTCGACACCGTCCTCCAGACCATGCCGGTGGGCATCCTGCTGGCCGAGGCGCCGAGCGGGCGGATCGTGTTCGGCAATCCGCGGTTGGAACGCATCCTCGGCCATGCGCCCCTGTATGCCGCCGACCAGGCCGGCTACGGCGCCTATCGCGCCTATCGCTCCGACGGATCGCCGGTCGCGCCCGGAGAGTACCCGCTCGCCCGCATCACGGGAGGCGAGGTCGACCATGCCGAGTTGGAAGCGCATTACCAGCGCCCGGACGGATCGCGCCGCTGGATCGAGATCATCGGCGAGGCGGTGAAGGATCCCGCCGGCGCCACGATCGGCGCCGTGGTGGCGATCAGCGACATCGAGGACCGCAAGCGCGCCGAGGCGCAGCAGGACATCCTCCATCACGAACTCGGGCACCGCCTGAAGAACACGCTGGCCCTCGTTCAGGCGATCGCGACGCAGACCCTGCGCAACGTCACCGACGTGGACGCGGCGCGCGAGGCCCTGTCGGCGCGCCTCGTCGCCATGGGCAAGGCCCACGACATCCTGCTCTCCGGGGAGAGCGAGAGCGCGGGGATGGAGGCGGTGCTGCGCGGCGCGCTGAACATCCACGACGACGGCGAGCCGCTGCGGTTCCGCCTGTCCGGCCCGGACCTCGCGGTCGGCCCGAAGGCCGCCTTGTCGCTGGCGCTGATGGCCCACGAACTCGCCACCAACGCCGTGAAGTACGGCGCGCTCTCGGTGCCGGAGGGCAGCGTGGTCCTGCGCTGGGAGGTCGAGAGCCGGGGCGGTGGGACCGGCGACGCCGTCATCCACCTGCTCTGGCGAGAGCAGGGCGGCCCGCCGGTGGTCGAGCCGAGCCGCAAGGGCTTCGGCACCCGCCTGATCGAGCGCGGCCTCGTCGGCGCCATCGGCGGCGCGGTGACGCTGGCCTACCCCGAGTCGGGCGTCACCTGCACGGTCACGGCGCCCCTCGGCGGGCTGATCGAGGCGTAGGGCGCCCGGACGCGGCCCGCGACGACGCGTGCCCGTCCGCGCCCGATGGTCAGCACTCCGGAAGGTTGACGGCGAGGCCGCCCAGGCTCGTCTCCTTGTACTTGTGGCTCATCTCCTCGCCGGTCTGGCGCATCGCCGCGATGCAGTTGTCGAGCGGCATGAAGTGCGTGCCGTCCCCGCGCAGGGCCAGGGAAGCCGCCGTCACCGCCTTCACCGCGCCGATGCCGTTGCGTTCGATGCAGGGCACCTGCACCAGGCCCGCCGCCGGGTCGCAGGTCATGCCGAGGTGATGCTCCAGTGCGATCTCGGCCGCGTTCTCGACCTGCGCCGGCGAGCCGCCGAGCACCGCGCAGAGGCCGGCGGCCGCCATCGCGCTCGCGGAGCCCACCTCGCCCTGGCACCCGGCCTCCGCGCCGGAGATCGAGGCGTTGTGCTTGATCAGCCCGCCGATGGCCGCGGCGGTGAACAGGAACTCGGCGACCTTCGCCGGATCGGCCCCGATGCAATGGTCGAGGTAGTACCGGATCACGGCCGGGACGACGCCGGCCGCGCCGTTGGTCGGCGCGGTCACGACCTTGCCGCCCGCCGCGTTCTCCTCGTTGACCGCCATGGCGTACACGCTGAGCCAGTCCGTCATGACGTGGGGTTGGGCCGTGTTCGAGCCGTGCTCGCGTTCGAGCTGCGCCCTGATGGCCTTCGCCCGGCGCTTCACCCGGAGGCCGCCGGGAAGCTCGCCCTCCCGCGAGAGCCCGCGCTCGACGCAGCCGTTCATGGCCTGCCAGATCCGCGCGACGCCGGCATCGACCTCGGCCTCGGAGCGGCCGACGGCCTCGTTCGCGCGCTTCATCGCGGCGATCGACAGGCCGCTCGCCCGCGCCATCCGCAGCATGGCCGCCGAGGTCTCGAACGGGTAGGGCCACAGGCGCGGATCCGCCGCCTCCGTCCGCGGCGCCACGTCGGCCGCGCGCTGCGCCGCGGTGACCACGAAGCCGCCGCCGATCGAATAATAGGTCTGCCCGAGGATCGGCGCGCCTGCCGCATCGAGAACCGTGAACACCAGTCCGTTCGCATGGCCGGGCAGCGGCGGACCGTAATCGAACACGATCGCCGTCGCCGGATCGAAGGCGAGGGCCGGCAGACCCTGAGGGGCGAGCGACTTGCGCAGGCACAGATCCTCGAACCGACGCTCCGCCTCGTCGATCGCGATGTCGGCCGGCCGGTAGCCGAGGAGGCCGAACGCCACGGCCCGGTCGGTGGCATGCCCCCGCCCCGTGAAGGCGAGCGAGCCGTGCAGGGTCGCGCGGACGGCGGCGGCGGCGGCGCGCACGTCGCTGGCGCGCAGGAGGTCCAGGAAGTCGGCCGCCGCCGTCATCGGCCCCATCGTGTGGGACGAGGAGGGGCCGATGCCGGACTTGAACACATCGAAGACGCTGAGAAACATCGGACCGGCTCGTTGCGTGGACACGTCGGCGCGCGGTGTCTGACGCGATCCTCGGATGGGGCCTCGACCGCCGACGGGGCACCTCGGGACCGAAGCCCCGATGCCCGCGGCCGCACGTCCTGAGAGGAGCCCTACGGAGCCGTCGTCGGGCGCATCGGGCCGGCTCCCACATGGAAGAAACGGGCCACAGCCCGCCGACCGCCGTCGCCGCGTCGAGGAGCGGGAGCGCGGGTCTTCGCATCGCGGCGTTCGTCCGCCGCCTGCAGCACCGGCCGCCCGGCCGATGGGAGGTCGCGCGAGGGCTTCCCGACCCCCGCGGGACGATGCGTGTCGCGGTCCACGCCGGGACCGGACGACCGCGGGAGCGGATCGAGGCCGATCCCATCGGTTCGAACGAGGTGCGTTCGCGCAACGCCGGGGGGCGACACGCTCGGAGACTCCGCTCAGCCCGGATCGTCGGCGGGCTTGGGCCCCGGAGGCGCGAAGAAATCCTCCGGCGGGGCGACGACGACGCGCTTGGCCGCTACGTCGAGGTCCGGGACGAACGCCTTGGTGAAGGGCAGGAGCGCGGTGGCGCCGCCTCGTGCCGGCTTGATCTCCAGCAGATCGCCGCCGCCGTAATTCGGCACCGCGACGATGGTGCCGAGCACCGTGCCGGATC
>CAZZZJ010000244.1:0-5508 GCA_964658355.1 Beijerinckiaceae bacterium | reverse complement strand
CCTACGTCATGCCGCTCGGCGGCATGGACGAGGCGCCGGTGATCGCCGCGCTGGAGCGCAACCGCAAGGCGCTGCGCCAGGAGGTTGCCCGCCGGGTGAACCTCAAGTTCGCCCCCGAGCTGCGCTTTCTGCGGGACGACACGTTCGACGAGGCTGCGCGGATCGACGCCCTCCTGCGCAACGAGCGCGTGCAGCGCGACCTCGACAAAGGGGCGCCTGACGAAGACGCGGATGAGGCCGGCGGTCCGAACGCGTAGAGCGCGTCGCGCCTCGGTTTCGAGGACACCGTCGCGGCCCGGCACCGGAGTTCGGACCGGCCGTTGCAAATCCCGTTTCGCCGACTCACGTAAAAAAGCATGATGCCGACCGAGGTTTCCATGAACGATGTCCCGACCTCCGAGCATCCGGTGTCCGCACCGGAGATGCCGTCATCGGGCGAGCGCCGCGGCGACGAGGGTCGTCGTCCCGCCCGTGGCGGTCCACGTCCGGACCGGCCGAAGAAGCGTGACGTGTCGGGCTGGGTCATCCTCGACAAGGGCGTCGGCATGACCTCGACGCACGCGGTCGCCGTGGTGAAGCGTGCCTTCAACGCCAAGAAGGCCGGCCATGCCGGCACCCTCGATCCGCTCGCCTCCGGAATCCTGCCGATCGCGCTGGGCGAGGCCACCAAGACCGTCCCCTTCGTCATGGACGGGCGCAAGGCCTACCGCTTCACCGTGAGCTGGGGCATCGAGACCGACACCGACGACGCCGAGGGCCGCCCGGTGGCGACGAGCGAGGATCGCCCGACCCGCGAGGCGGTCGAGGCGGCGCTGCCGAGCTTCGTCGGGGCCATCGAGCAGGTGCCGCCGCGTTACTCGGCGATCAAGATCCAGGGCGAGCGCGCCTACGATCTCGCCCGCGACGGCGAGGTCGTCGAGCTGGTGGCCCGGCCCGTGCAGATCGACCGCCTCGCGGTCGTCGAGCACGATCCGGACCGCACGGTGATCGAGGCCGAGTGCGGCAAGGGCACCTATGTCCGCGCCCTGGCGCGCGACCTCGGGCGCATGCTCGGATGCCGCGGCCACGTCTCGGCGCTCCGCCGCACCCGGGTCGGCCCGTTCGCGGAGGCCGATTCCTGCAACGTCGCCGGCCTCGATGCCGCCGGCCCGGAGGGCAGCCTCGCGCACCTCATGCCGGTGGAGACCGCGCTCGATGCGATCGCGTCCGTCTCGGTCTCGCGCGACATGGCGCTGCGCCTGATGCGCGGGCAGTCCGTGATCCTGCGCGGCCGCGACGCACCGACCGAGGGCAAGATCTTCGCGACCTGCGGCGGCATCCTCGTCGCGGTGGGCGATGTCGAGCGCGGCGAACTCGTACCCCACCGCGTGTTCCATCTCGGCGGCACGGCGGCGGGCCGCGCTTCCTGATCCTATTCGGACGTCGTCGGGCGCGCGGTCTCGCGCTCGGCTCGCCTCCGTTCGGCCCGTAGGCTGCGCCGGACCACGACGAGCTGCCACACGGCCAGGCCGATCATCAGCAGTTCGAGGGCGGTCGCGGCGATCATCGCCCGCGCTCGCGCTCGTCCCGAGCCGTCTGGCGGTCCCGCCGCATGCCGCGCCTGAGCACCACGAGCTGCCAGATCGCCAAGCCGAGGGCGAGCGCGAAGACCAGCCCGATGTCGAAGGCCGCGAAGAGCGGGTCGGTCATGCGGTCTCGCGCCCCATGGCCTCCCGCTCGCGCAACGACTCGATCATCTCGAGCACCCGTTCCGCCTGGCCCGGGATGTCCCACCACGCCCGGCCGAGGCGCGTCGGCATCGGCACCGCTTCGACGAGATAGGCGGTCTCCGGCAGGCTCGGCGCGCCGCGTTCGGCGCCGCCCAGCGGCAGCGCGGCCCGCGCCAGCAGCTGCAGCTTGCGCCATCCGCCCACACGGGCGCGATGGGTCACGCTGTCGAATCCCTGCCCCGCGATCTCCGCGCCGATCTCGGCATAGATCAGGCGCGCGGCCCGGATCGCCGGGCGGCAGGCGAGCGGCAGGCCGCCGATACCGGCTTCCGAGCGGGCGTAGAGCACGTCCGCGGCCGCGAGCAGCCGGGCGACCACGCCGCGGAGCGCGTCCGTGATCGCCGGCGTGGCCAGGAACGCGTCCGGATCGATGCCGGCCTCGTCGAGCCAATCCAGCGGCAGGTAGAGGCGGCCGGCGCGCGCGTCCTCGCCGACGTCGCGGGCGATGTTGGTGAGCTGCATCGCGACGCCGAGATCGCAGGCCCGCGCGAGCACATCGGTGTCGCGCACGCCCATGATCAGCGTCATCGTCGCGCCGACGGAGGCCGCGACGCGGGCGGCATAGGCGCAGAGCTCGCTCAAGCTCGCGTAGCGGCGGCCCTCCGCATCCCAGGCGAGCCCTTCGATCAGCGCCGCCGGAAGGGCCTGCGGGATCGCATGGTCGGCCACGACGTCGGCGAGCGCCCGGTCGGCGGCATGGTCCGCGGGTTGTCCGGCATGGATGCGTGCGAGGCGCGCATCGAGCCGCAGCACCGCCCCGGAGGCGGCACCCGCCTCCGCGTCGTCGACGAGGTCGTCCGACAGCCGGCAGAAGGCGTAGAGGCCGTAGGCGGCGCGCCGCACCGCGGGCGGCAGCAGGTGAGACGCCGCGTAGAAGCTGCGCGACCCCGTCCGGATCGCGGCACGGCAGGCGGCGTGGTCGGCCTCCGACGCGTGCGAGGAGGCCGGACGCAGGGCGGCCAGGAACGCGGCCGGGAGCGACTCAGGCGAAGACGCGCGCATCGGGAACCACCGTATCGAGGACGCGGGCCGTGGACAGGACGCCGGGCAGGCCGGCGCCGGGATGGGTGCCGGCCCCGACGAGGAACAGGTTGCGCACGTCTTCCGATGCGTTGTGCGGCCGGAACCACGCCGATTGCGTCAGCACCGGCTCCAGACCGAAGCCGGAGCCGCGGAAGCTCAGGAAGTCGTCGGCGAAGTCCTGCGGCGTCGTCACCTTCGAGGTGACGATCTCGGAGGACAGCCCCGGCAGCACGGTGGCCTCGAGATGGGCCTCGATGCGGCGGCGGTAGGGTTCGGCGAGCGCCGCCCAATCCTGGCCGCCGGCGAGGTTCGGAACCGGCGACAGCACGTAGAACGCGTCGCATCCCGGCGGCGCGAGCATCGGGTCGGTCTCGGTCGGCCGGTGCAGGTAGAGCGAGAAGTCGTCGGCGAGGTGCTTCTTGCAGAAGATGTCGTCGATCAGGGCGCGGTAGCGCGGCCCCATCAGGATGGTGTGATGGGCGACCGCCGGGTATTTCCGTTTCGTCCCGAAATACCAGACGAACAGGCCCATGGAGGAATGGGCGCGCTCGACCTTGCGGTCCGTCCAGCGCCGGCGGGCGGCGGCCGGGATCAGCTTGCGGTAGGTGTGCGCGGAATCGGCGTTGGAGACGACGATGTCGGCGGCGATCGTCTCGCCGTCCGCCAGGCGTACGCCGGTCGCCGCACCCTGCGAGACGGTGATCTCGGCGACCTCCGCGTCGCAGCGCAGGGCCCCGCCCTGCCCCGCGATCAGGTCGACGAGCCCGTCGACGAGTCGGCCGGTGCCGCCCATGGCGAAGTGGACGCCCCAGCGCCGTTCGAGATGGGCGATCAGGCAGTAGATCGCGCTGGCGCGGAACGGGCTGCCGCCGATCAGCAGCGGGTGGAAGCTGAAGATGGTGCGCAGGCGCTCGTCGCGGATGTATTTCGCCACCACGTCGTAGACGCTTCGATGGCCGCCGAGCCGGACGAGGTCGGGCGCGATCCGCAGCATGTCGCGGATCCGGCCGAAGGGCACGTGCCCGAGTTCCTCGAAGCCGACGCGGAAGATCGCCTCGCTCTGCGCCATGAAGCGCTCGTAGCCGGCGACGTCGGCGGGCGAGAACCGCGCGACCTCCGCCCGCATGGCGGCGAGGTCGCCGGAATAGTCGAAGGTGGCTCCGTCGTCGAAGCGGATGCGATAGTAGGGTCGCATCGGCACGAGGGTGACGTCGTCCTCCATGCGGCGGCCGCAGAGCGTCCAGAGCTCCTCGAACAGGAACGGCGCGGTGACGATGGTCGGGCCGGCGTCGAAGGTGAAGCCGTCCTGCCGGTGGACGCGGGCGCGGCCGCCCGGCTTGTCGAGCCGTTCCAAGACGGTCGCCCGGTAGCCGCGCGCGCCGAGGCGGATCGCTGCGGCCAGACCGCCGAAACCGCTGCCGATCACGATGGCATGCGGCCGTCGATCCGGCTCTGTCAACGTTTCGGACGCGTCGAGTGTCAACATGATTTGACACTAAGATCGAAAGCGGACGGCAGGCAAGGGGCTTTCTGCGCGCGTCCGGATCAGTTCGGGTCCGGCTCCGCGACCGATTGCCCGATCGCGTCGATCTCCGAAAGGATCGCCGCGGCGACGCGCTCCGGCGCCTCCTCGTGGGCGAGATGGCCGAGCCCGCGCAGGAGCGCGACGCGGGCGTCGGGCAGGCGGTCGCGGACGGCGAAGGCGGTGTCGGGCGCGATCGCCTTGTCCTCGGAGCCGACGACGAGCAGCGTCCGGGCCGAGAGCCGCGGCAGGTCCCGGTCGAGGGCATCGAGGTTCCAGTTCGCCATCATGCCGAGCGCGCCGGCCACGTGCGCGGGCTTCTGGAACAGCCGCCGGTAGAGTTCGAGACCCGCCGGGTCGAGGCGCGAGCCGGTGCCCTGGATCAGCCGCTGCACCGCCGCGCGGTCCGCGGTCCAGGCGAAGATCCGCGGCGTCAGGGCATTGAGGAACAGCATCCGCGCCAGGCTCGGAAACAGGATCGCGGCGAGGCCGGGGAAGGGCTTCAACGCACCGTTCAGCGCCACCAGCAGCGTCGGCGACAGCCGCCCGTCGAGGCACATCCGCGCCAGGATCGCGGCGCCCGCCGAATGGCCGACCGCGATCGCCGGGGTGACGCGGAGCGTCGTCGTCAGGTCGGCGAGGGCCGCGGCCATGCCCGGAAGCGACAGGCGGCCGGCCGGCAGGGCGTCGGTGAAGCCGTGGCCGGGCAGGTCCGGTGCGATCACGCGGAAGCGTCCGGCCAAAGCCGGCATCAGCCCGCGCCAGGAATGGGTCGCCGCGCCGGTCCCGTGGACGAGGAGCAGCACCGGTGCATCGGGCGGCCCCATCTCCTGCACGTGCCAGCGCAGGGCGGAGGCCTCGACGAAGCGGCTCGCCGCGCGATGCGGCCAGTCGCGCCCGTCGCGCTCCCAGTCCGGGCGGTCGTCCGACATGCGTGTCATGGTATCCTGAGGAGCCTATCGTGCGACCCGTCACGCCGCCTCGCCCGCGGCCCGCACCGCGGCGCTGAGCTTTCGGGCGTCGGCCTGCGGCAGGGGTAGATAGCGGGCGGCCATGGCCTCGGCCAGCGCGCGCGCCGAATCCTGCGGACGCGGCGCGGTGTCGATCAGGATGGCGGAGAGCCCCACCGCCCGGAACCGGCGGGCTGCGGCGAGCGCATCCTCCGCGGCGCGCGGCCGCCCCGGCGCTCCGGCG
>CAZZZJ010000243.1:2575-5517 GCA_964658355.1 Beijerinckiaceae bacterium | reverse complement strand
GCCGGTTGGCGCTGACGACGGCCATCTGTGTCGGTCCTTCTCTTGGGTTGCTGCTCCGGCGCGGCCCTTTTTCGGGGCCGGCCCGGCGGCGACGGTCTAGTGAAGCGAGTCGCGGTCCTTGAGACGGGCCGCCTTGGTGGTCACGGGCTTCGCGGGCGCGTCCGACGCCGGCTTCGGCTTGATCGGCTTGGCGGCCTTGGGCTTGGCGGAAGCCTTCTGCCGCTTCGGGAACGGCGCGGGGGGAAGGGCAGGGGCCTCCTCGGCCTCGTCGTCGTCCTCGAACGCCGCGTCGAGATCTTCCGGGGCGCCGCCGCCGCGGCGGAGCGATTCGCGGATCAGGTCATCGGTCAGTACGAGGTGCGCGTCGGCGAGGTCGCGCAGCGGCACCGAGACCCGGCTGGGGAAGCCTTCCTTCACGTCGGGCAGGTCGACCGGCACCGTGAGGGCCACCGTGTCCGGCGCGCCGATGATGCCGCGGAAGCGCTTGCGCCCGTCGAGGGGCACGGCAAGCTCGATCTTGGCCTCGTAGCCGGCCCAGCGCGCGAAGTCGGAAACGCGGACCAGCGGCCGGTCGATGCCGGGCGAAGACATCTCGAGGTAGTAGGCGATGCCCACGGGGTCGTCGAGGTCGAGGATCGGCGAGATCGCGCGGCTCACGGTCTCGCAGTCGTCGATGGACATCGAGCCGTCCGGGCGTTCGGCCATGATCTGCACGGTGCAGCCGTTGGCGCTCGACACCTTCACCCGCACGAGGCGAAAGCCGAGCCCCTCGATCGGGCCCTCGATCACCTGCGCCACGCGGGCGGCGACGCCGGTCTCGCGGACCAGACGCTTCTCCACCACTTCGGGCGCGGGGTCGGACGACGGCTCGGACATGACTGCGCTCAGGGTCGAACTCGCTGGTGGGCGGCGTTCCGGCGCGTGTCGCGACAAGGCTTGCGGCAATAAAAAAGAGCGGACCCGGTGGGGCCCACTCCCGAACCGCAGCCTCACGACTGCAACCAGAACTGATGAGGCACGATGTAGCGGGCGGGCGCGCGAAATTCAAGCGTCTTCCACGATGCGCGGGCGCCGCCTCAGCGCGAGGCCGCCGCATAGGGCACGACGGGCGGGGTCAGCGGCGCGGCATGTTCGGTTCGCGCGACCGCGACCACCCATGCCGTCAGCACGATCGCGACGGCGAGGCCGCGAAGCCGCGGGCGGCTGGGTGCGGCAGGCGTATCGGGCATCGGACGGGAGGCTCCGCGAAGGGAGGCGGCATCCTGCGTCGCTCATGTTGCCGGATTGTGTGGGACTTTCACCCACCGATCGATCCTGCGCGGTGGAGGGCCTTCCGCCATCTCGAATCGCCGGCCGCTCAGGTCAGTCCTTCTTCGATGGGAAACGGCGACGGCTCCCACCAGCTTTCGACCGCGTGGAAGCGCGCCGCCTCGGCCTCCCAGCGGTGGAGGATCGCGGCGATGGCCGCACGGTCGCCGGTGCGCAGCGGTTCGACGATCTCGAGGATGCGGCGGCGGCGGCGCCGGTAGTCGGTGCAGCGGCCGGCCTTCTCCCAGGCCTCGATGGCGCGCTGCGTGCGCGCGCCGCGCTTGGGATAGTCGAGGATCTCGGGCGGCTCGTAATCGCCGTAGGTGTCGCTCTCGTACCACCGCCAGATCCGGGCGAGGTGTTCGCGCGCCTCGTCCAGCGCGCCCGCCGCGAGGGCGATCGCCATGCGCTGCTGGTCGTAAAGGCCGCGGCGCGGGACGATGTGGCTGCGGTAGAAGTCCAGATAGGCGTGGTGGTCGAGGGCCATCGGGCGCAGCAGCGGCAGGACCTGCTCCTCGACCGCACGCGTGAAGATGCGGCCGATCTCGGGATCGGCCCACGCGAAGTCCCCGACCGTGGCCGCCCACGCGGCGAGCTGGGGAAATTCCGGCCTGCGCTCGTAATCGGGCTGGAGAAAGTAGTCCCGCGTGAAGGGGGCCGGTCGGGGCTCGCGTCGGAACCCCTCGGAAAAACTTCCGATATCCCAATCCCAGGTCGCGCCACCCCAGTACAAGGGCGTGATACTGTACCTCGGCCAAAACACATCCGCAGAGCTGCTGCGATAGATGAAGATCTGCGCGATGGCATGGCGGATCGGGCGGATCCAGATCGCATGCGGGTTCACTTGGACGAAATCCGGATTTCGCTTCACCACGTCCCGGAAAAGCCGAGCCAACTGCTTCTTGGTCGTCATCGCGATTCCCGCATCTGTATGACGATGATTCGCTGCGTTTCCGGAAAATACATCTTCGATCTGGTGGCGTAGCGCACCCAATCGGACCAGCTGAGGCCACGAAGTCCCGTCTTATAATCGTAGGTGCAGGCGACGGCCGGCTGCGGACGATGGTACTGGTCGAGGCGGCTCGTGCCGGATTGACCATACGTGCCTTCTTTTCCAGTTTTGAGGATCGACAGCTCCGATTTGAAATTTTCGATGTCTTGGGCTTTTGCCCAACGATCCATCCGCACGTGGATCGCGGTGCCGATGGCTTGCGGCGTTCGATACGCACCGCTTTGGCGAACCGCCGCGGCGACCGAGTCGAGCTGGGTCTGGATCTCACCGGTCTTCGGGCAGGCGGCGTCGAGGGACGCTTGATCGAGCGGCCCGACCCAGATCGCCGGCATGTGCTCGAAGTCCTCGGCGCCACGAAATTCGTGTGCCGTGGTGCCGAGGACGGTGCCGTAGCGACCCCGCTGCGCCGAGAGCGTCGCGAAGAGCGTGCCGGCGAGTTCGAGCGTCCGCAGGATCCGAACGGCCGCCAGGGCGAGCGGAACCGCCTGCAGGAAGGCGGGCTTCACCGTCGCGTCCGGGACGGCGCCGTCTGCCGTGAAGGTGCTGCGGCCCAGGATCTCGCCGGAAACGCCGTCGCGGATCGTCTGCGTCGCGCCGAGGGTCTCGAAGACCCGGCTCTCGC
>CAZZZJ010000243.1:0-2475 GCA_964658355.1 Beijerinckiaceae bacterium | reverse complement strand
ACGCCGTCGCGGATCGTCTGCGTCGCGCCGAGGGTCTCGAAGACCCGGCTCTCGCCGTCCGGCGCTGTGACCGCGTGCTGCTCGTCGAACTCGCGCCGGCCGGCACGGATGCGGATCGAGAGGACGCGGGTACCGTCGTCGAGCCGGGTCTCCTCGCGGGTCTGCGTGGGCTCGGCTGCGGGCATCTGCGCCCATTGCGGCCTGATCAGGCGCAGCACGCCCGGATCGATGGTGCCGCCGACCCCACCGCCCTCGCCGACCCATTGGCCGCCGTTCGATTGCCCAGCCGGGGCGCGCGGCTGCTCGGACCAGTCCTTCCGCAGGAGAGCCTGCTCCAGGCGGAGCAGCTTCGTGTCGAGGGACAGCCCGGCCAGGAGTCCCTTCAGCTGCTGGACTTCGTCACCGACCCTCGGTTGTTTCGCCATGGCACCGATCCGAATCGCATTCGATTAGGAACATATACCAGAACAAAACAGAAACATGCAATATTATTTCCTATCTCACCCGCGATCCGAGATGGAGCCTTGCACATGGGTCGGCGTAGAAAGGTCGCTCGGGACTCGGCGCATCAGGCGTTGGGCAGATCAGGCCTCGGACCGGAGGCCCGCGAAGGAACGCGGCATCCCGCTTCGCGCTGGTCGCCGATAACGTTGGAATGCTCCACGCGGTGCGGAGACGCGTCCGTCACCGCGCGGGCAGGGCGAAGACGGTCAATTGTCCGCCGAGGGCGGTGTAATCCGACAGCGCGGCATAGCCGCCGACCGCGCCGGCCCCGTCCGCCGGGTCGGTGAGGCCGGCCGCGAGGCCGATGCCGGCCCAGCCGCCGACGCCCGAGAGCACGGCGACGTATTGGCGGCCGCCATGCCGGTAGGTCATCACGTTGCCGACGATGCCGGACGGGGTCTTGAACCGGTAGAGTTCCCGCCCGCTCGCCGCGTCCACCGCCTTGAGGTAGCCCTCCAGCGTTCCGTAGAAGACCACGCCGCCGGCGGTGGCAAGCGCCCCCGACCAGACCGAGAACGGCTCGGGGTTCGACCACTTGATCTGACCCTCGACGCCGTCCCAGGCGACGAAGGCGCCGGTGCGGGTCTCGCCCGGCGGCGGCTGCAGCCCGACGGTGGCGCCGACATAGGGCACGCCCGTCGTGTAGGTGACGTGGAACGGCTCGTAGCTCATGCAGATGTGGTTGGTGGGCACGTAGAACAGCCGCGTCTCGGGCGAGAACGCCGCCGGCTGCTGGTTCTTCGCCCCGATCGCGCCCGGACAGATGCCGGCGGTGGCCTCGTCCTCGCCGGTCCGCTCGGGCGAATAGGCCTCGGCGACCAGCGGACGACCGTAGGTCTTGGAACCCTTGTCCATGTCGACCTTGGAGGCCCAGTTCACGACCGGGTCGTACTTCTCGGCGACGAGGAGTTCGCCGGTGGCGCGGTTGAGGGTGTAGCCGAAGCCGTTGCGGTCGAAGTGGGTCAGCAGCGGGGTCTCCTTGCCGCCGACCTTCTGATCCGTGAGGATCATCTCGTTGATGCCGTCGTAGTCCCACTCGTCGTGGGGGGTCATCTGGTAGACCCACTTGGCCACGCCCGTGTCGGGGTTACGCGCCCAGATGGTCATCGACCACTTGTTGTCGCCCGGACGCTGCTTGGGGTTCCAGGTCGAGGGGTTGCCCGAGCCGTAGTACATCAGGTCGAGCTTGGGATCGTAGGAGAACCAGCCCCAGGTGCAGCCGCCGCCGGTCTTCCACTGGTCGCCTTCCCAGGTCTTGGTCGACGAGTCCTTGCCCACCGGCTTGCCGAGCGCGGTGGTCTTCTCCGGGTCGACCAGGATCTGGTCGTCCGGGCCGACCGAGTAGCCGCGCCAGACCTTCTTGCCGGTCTTGGCGTCGTAGGCGGTGACGTGGCACTGCACGCCGAACTCGCCGCCCGAGATGCCGACGATGATCTTGTCCTTCACCGGCAGGACCGTGGCGGTGTTGGTCTCGCCCTTCTTCGGGTCGCCGTTCACCACCGACCAGTTGACCTTGCCGGTCTTGGCGTCGAGCGACACGACGGTGGTGTCGGCCTGATGCAGGATGATGGCGTTGTCGGAATAGGCCAGCCCGCGGTTGACCGTGTCGCAGCACATCACCGGGATCACCGACGGGTCCTGCTTGGGCTCGTACTTCCACACGATCTTCGCCTCGTGGTCGAGGTCGAGCGCGTAGACGATGTTCGGGAACGGGGTGTGGACGTACATCATGTTGCCGACGACGAGCGGCGAGCCCTCGTGGCCGCGCAGAACGCCCGTCGAGAAGGTCCAGGCCACCTGGAGGTTCTTGACGTTGCCCGCGTTGATCTGGTCGAGCTTGGAATAGCGCGTGTTGGCGTAGTCGACCGTCTGAAGAACCTGCTCGGCGGGGTTCGCCAGGTGCTTCATCAGATCTTCGTTCGCAAACGCCGGCGCAGCAACCGAAAGGCTGGCGCCGAGGGCGAGTAGATG
>CAZZZJ010000242.1:0-5554 GCA_964658355.1 Beijerinckiaceae bacterium | reverse complement strand
CAACAATTGCCTACGGTAGTTTTAACAGTGGGACTTGCGGGGAAAGCCTTGACCGGCGCTTCGTCGAGTCGAACCGAGTCGAGGCGGAGGGCGATACCGCTTTGATTCGACGAACGATTCGGCAGGGCGGAGGAGATGCTGTGTCTTTGCTCGGACGTGGTGACGTTTTGTTAAGCTACACGCCCCCCGAAGACTCCGCAACGAAATGGATTTTTGAAAATGGGTTAACGCTTCGTCGCCGGGCCGACACGGACAAGGTGTGAACATCGACGGGGCGTTCCGGGCGTTTCCGGATGGCGTTTCGGCAGGGGTGTCCAGGGCGATGACCAGCCGCCGTCGCGGACATGTCGCCGAACCGCTACGCTTCCGCTCTCAGCAGAGGACGGAGCGCGCGATCCAGAGTCGGGCAGACACGGTGCGCAGGCCGATCGCAGAGGATGCCGGCATCACGGCGCGCGCCGTCGCCATCCGAGGGCGACGGCAGAGACCGGGTGCATCGCACACGCGAAAAAGCCCGGCGCGAAGGCCGGGCTTTTTCGTGATCTGGGATCAGGTTCGTTCAGAGGGCCGACAAGGACCGCTAGGCGGCGACGGCCAGGGCCTTCACGCGGGCGGCGAGGCGCGAAACCTTGCGCGAGGCGTTGTTCTTGTGAACGATGCCGCTCTGGGCGGCGCGCATGATCTCCGGCTCGGCGGCGCGCAGAGCACTGAGGGCGTCGGACTGGACGCCCGAGGCGATCGCCTCCTCGACCTTGCGGACGAAGGTACGCATGCGGGAGCGGCGCGAGCGGTTGATCGCCGTGCGCTTGGCGATCTTGCGGGTCATTTTCTTGGCCGACACGGTGTTGGCCATGGGCATCCTCGTATCAAAGGGCGGGGACCTTCGAGCTCGGGGAGCCTCGGATCGGTCGGCGCGGGGTGTGGCAAATGGCGAAGCCGACGACGCGTGCAACCGCACGGGCCCTCGGCAGAGCCGGCTCTATAGCCACGGGACGCCGCGCCGTCAACGCAAGTCGCTCCCGGCAAGTCATGCCAAGCAAGTCGTGCCGGCTTGATCGGGCTGCGCCGGCCCCGGATGATGCGGCCCGAGCCGGGGAGGGACGAGCATGGCGCACAGGGTCGGCGAGGTGGATGCCGCCCGCATCGCGGCGTTCCGTCCTGCCTCCGGCATGGAGACGCCGCGCTTTGCCGGCGTGGCGAGCTTCATGCGGCTCCCCTGCCGCGACCTGCGGACGGCCGAGGGCGTCGAGATCGGCGTCGTCGGCATCCCGTTCGACGGGGCGACCACCAACCGGCCGGGGGCACGCCTCGGCCCGCGGGGCGTGCGCGAGGCCTCGACCGGCACGCGGGCGATCAACCATGCCAGCGGCATCGCGCCCTACGCGCTCGCCGCCTGCGCCGACCTCGGCGACGTCGCCGTGAACCCGATCGACGTCGGCGAGACCTGCCGGCGGATCGAGGCGTTCATGCTCGGGCTCATGGGGGCCGGGATCGTACCGCTCGGCATCGGCGGCGACCACCTGATCACCTATCCGATCCTCCGCGCGCTCGGACGCGACCGGCCGCTCGGGCTCGTCCACATCGATGCCCACAGCGACACCGACGACGCGCAATACGGCGGCACGCGGCTCACCCACGGCACCCCGTTCCGCCGCGCCGTCGAGGACGGGGTGCTCGATCCAAAGCGCTGCGTGCAGATCGGCATCCGGGGCAGCATGGATGGGGCCGACGAGCGCGACTGGGCCTGCGCGCAGGGTATCCGCGTCATCACCATGGACGAGGCCGCCGCCCGCGGCATGCCGGAGGTGGCGGCCGAGGCGCGCAGCATCGCCGGTCTTGGCCCGACCTATCTCAGCTTCGACATCGACAGCCTCGACCCCGCCTATGCGCCGGGCACCGGCACGCCGGAGATCGGTGGGCTGACCACCCGCGAGGCGCTGACCCTGCTGCGCTCGATGCGCGGCCTCGACCTCGTCGGCGCCGACCTCGTGGAGGTGGCGCCGCCTCTCGATCCATCGGGCCTCACGGCGCTCACCGGCGGCCAGCTCGCCTTCGAGATCCTGTGCCTGCTCGCCGATTCGGTTGCCGCGCGCCGGGCGGCCCGGGCGGACTCCGATCAGGCGACCGAGAAGCGGTAGGTCGTCGCGGACGCGAAGCGCGCGCCCGGTCGCAGCACCGCGGACGGAAAGCTCGGATGGTTCGGCGCGTCGGGGAACGCCTGCGTCTCGAAGCAGACCGCGTCGCCCGAGCGGTAGATCCGCCCGCTCGGCCCGACCAGCGTCCCGTCGAGGTTGTTGCCGGTGTAGAGCTGCAGGCCCGGCAGCGTCGTCGCGACGTCGAGGCTGCGCCCGCTGACCGGCTCGATGCAGGAAGCCGCCGGGCGCAGGCGTCCGTCGGCATCGCGCAGCACGAAGCAATGGTCGTAGCCCTTGGCAACGAGGAGTTGCGGATCGCCCTCGCGGATACGCCGGCCGAGCGGGAGGCCGACCCGAAAATCGAACGGCGTGCCGGCGACCGGCCGCAGCGCGCCGGTGGGGATCTGCGTCGCATCTGTCACGAGCACCGCATCCGCAGCGATCGCGACCACGTGGCCCATCACGTCGCCCGCGCCTTCACCCGCGAGGTTGAAGTAACCGTGGTTGGTCAGGTTCAACACGGTCGGACGGTCGGTATGGGCGCGGTAGTCGATCCGCAGCGTCCCATCCTCCGGCAGGCTGTAGGTGACGGCCACGTCGAGGTTACCGGGAAAGCCCTCCTCGCCGTCGGGCGAGCGGCGCGCGAGCGTCAGGCGGGTGCCGTCCGCCGCCTCCACCCGCCACATCCGCTTGTCGAAGCCCTGCGGGCCGCCATGCATCGCATTCGGCGGCTCGTTGATCGGCAGGGCGTAGGCATGGCCGTCGATCGCGAAGCGCCCCCTGGCGATGCGGTTGGCGAAGCGCCCGATCAGGCCGCCGAAATGCGGGCTCTCCGTCTCGTAGGCCGCCACCGTATCGAGGCCGAGCACGACGTTGGCCGCGCGTCCCTCGCGGTCGGGCGTCTCGATGGCCGTGACGATACCGCCGAAATCGAGCACCTGCACCCGAAGCGACCCGCGCGTGAGGGTGAAGCGCGTTACCGTCTCGCCATCCGCCGTCTGCCCGAAGGTCTCGCTCGTCATTCCTGGTCCCGACCGTCATCCGCCGACCCGGTCACCCCGGGCGCTCGCCCTGACCGCGCCCGCATCCTGATTTGCCGGAGCGAAGCGAAAGCCTTGGGATGCGGGCGTGGAGTGATTCGACCGGATCGCCCGCGCCTCGTCCGCGGAACTAGGGCGCCTCCGGCTCATGGCAGCAGCGACGGCTCCATCGGATCGTCGGCCAGTTGCATCCGGTGCAGGCGGGCATAGGCGCCGCCCTGCGCGACCAGCGCCTCGTGCCGACCGGTCTCGACGACGCGACCGGCCTCCATCACCACGATCAGGTCGGCCTCGCGCACCGTCGAGAGCCGGTGCGCGATGACCAGCGTGGTGCGGCCCGTCATCAGCCGGGTGAGCGCCGCCTGCACAAGGCGCTCGGATTCGGAATCGAGCGCCGAGGTCGCCTCGTCGAGCAGCAGGATCGGCGCGTCCTTGAGGAAGGCGCGGGCGAGCGAGATGCGCTGGCGCTCGCCCCCCGAAAGCCTTCCGCCGCTCGGCCCGACGCGAAAATCGTAGCCTTCGGGCAGCCGCGAAATGAAGCCGTGGGCCGCGGCAGCCTCAGCGGCGGCCTGGATCTCGATCCGTGTCGCGCCGGGACGGCCGAAGCCGATATTGGCCGCGATGGTGTCGTCGAACAGCACCACCTCCTGCGACACCACGGCGACGGCGGCGCGGAGCGAGGCCAGCGTCACCCCGCGTACGTCCTGCCCGTCGATGAGCACCCGACCGCCGGTGGCGTCGTAGAGCCGCGGCACGAGGTTCAGGAGCGAGGACTTGCCCGAACCCGAGCGCCCGACGAGGGCGGTCGTCGAACCCGCCGGCACCACGAGGTCGATGCCCTCCAGCGCCGGCGCGTCCGGCCGGTAGCGGAAGTGAAGGTCCTGGTAGGCGATCGCGCCCGGACCCGCCTTCAGCGCCACGGCGCCCGGCGCCTCGCGGATCGTCGGGGCCTCGTCCATCAGGGCGAAATAGCGGGTCAGCGCGGCGGCCGCCTCCTGCAGGATCGCGTTGAGTGTGCCCAGCGCGCGGGCCGGCTGGGCGGCGAGCAGCAACGCGGCGACGTAGCCGGTGAAGTCGCCGACCGTCCGCTCGCCCGACATCACCCGCTGGCCCACCAGCATCAGCACCGCCGCGACGGCAAAGCCGCCGCCGACCTCGAGCAGGGGGTCGAGGCGCCCGCGGGCGTTGGCGGCCTTCATCTTGAGGCGCCGGACCGAATCGAGGGCGTCCGCCGCGCGGCCCTTGAGGTAGCCCTCCATGGCGTAGGTCTTGGCGATGCGCACGCCCTGCAGGCTTTCTGAGATCAGGCTCGCGGTCGCGCCCATCTGCTCCTGCGTCGTGGTCGAGACGCGCCGCAGCTTCTTGCTGATCCGGCCGATCGGGCCGGCGACGAACGGCACGGTGACCGCGGCGACCAACGTCAGGACCGGATCCATCCAGATCAGCGCGGCGACGAGGCCGACGAGCATCGCGACGTCGCGCAGCAGCACCGTGGAGATGCGCGTCAACGCCTCCTTGATGAAGGCGAAATCGGTGGTGAAGCGCTGGGTGAAGGCCGCCGGGCTCTCGCGGCCCAGCTGCGCCAGGTCGGCGTCGATCAGGTGGCCGTAGAGCGCGGCCTGCATGTCGGCCTCGACGCGGGTCACGACGCGGTTCGTCAGCACCGTCTGCCCGAACAGCGCGAAACCGCGCACCGAGGTGACGGCGATGACGATCAAGGGGCCGTAGGCGAGGGCGCCCGAGTCCTTGCGGTCGAAGGCGTCGAACGCGCCCTTGATCAGGGCCGGGTACAAGCCCGTCGAGGCGCCGACCAGCGCGATCAGCACCAGCACCACCGCGAGCGTGCCCCGGTGCGGCGAAAGCCATTCGCGCCAGAGCCGGCGGAGCAGGGGAATCGTATCGCCTTTCAGGCGCGCCATCGCGGGTTCCGAGATCGTCCGGGCGAAGGGCGCCGGCCCACCGTCGCCCGAGGCGGCGGTGGCGCGGTGTGCCGCCCCCGCCGCCCCGGATCAAGCGTCGCTTGCCTCGGCGCCCAGGCAATCGCTTGAAAACGCTGGCCCTGTTTGCCTTCGGCCCCGGTCGCCGTCGCCCGCCTCCGCGGGCTTCGACCCCTGCTCCGCACGACGCTTTCCAGGCTGAGGGTCCTGCAAAAATCGCTCTGCGGAGCTCGCTTCGCGACCGCGCGCCGCCGAACCCGGCCTCGCGCGGCGGCGCTGGCGTCAGCGCTCGCCGCCGGGGCCGTGCTCGTCGTCGAAACCGTGCCCGTGACGGCCGCCGTGGCGATGGCCGCGGCCGCCCATCGGCCCGGCCAGGATCATCGCGCGGCGCTTCTGGTCGGCGTCGAGGGTGGCATAGAGCGGGCCGGAGGCGTCGGCGAGC
>CAZZZJ010000241.1:0-5555 GCA_964658355.1 Beijerinckiaceae bacterium | reverse complement strand
ATCGCTACGACGCCGACGCTACCCCACGTGAGTCTCGATCAACGGGGTTTGGTATAAGTCGAGTTTTTAAAATCCTGTTAAAATACGACGCCCTGTCAGCCACCAAATGGCAGCCCTCTTCAAGAGCGGAGTCCTTTGAGCACAAGAAGCGAATTACGAAGTTATTCCTAAGATGCCTTCTTATAAAACAATTGGAGCTTTTGGATGTCTACTTCTAAGAAAAAAAAGGATACTGCCAACAATAAAAAGACGCTAAAGAAGCATGGGTGGACAGTTAATTTCGAAGAAAATAAGACCTCATGGGAGTCCGCATTAGTCAACGGAGAAATAAATGCTGACGAAGATGGAAGAATAAGCGGAGTAATTAATGATGTAAAATTCATTGCCATTGGCAATATTACCAATGTGTATTACCATAAAATAGATGAAAGTTTAAATGCAGTAAGTCATCATATTAAATTTCGCAACGGCGGTGAGTGTCGGCTGACTTTCAAAAAAACCGGAGAAGTTATCGAATTTACCGTGAAAAAAATTGGTATCAAAGTTACTCTGGATAGAATATTAATTGTGGATCCGCCGGGTCAGTGATTGCTTATGCTCGTCATTCCGCGGTTATGAGCGCATCTGCGCGGGTTGAATCTTTCCAATCTCGCCCTGAGAGGGGCCTAGTGCACAGGCGCCGACGAACGGACCACTCCTTCTTCTCGGACCACTGGATCTCGCGGAACGCCGTCACGTCGTAGGTCTGCTCGTGATGCATGTGCGTCCAGTCGATGGTCCGGAACAGCGTGTGCATCGCCCGGTCGACGTAGGACGAGTAGTACGGCATCTCCGGCTCGATGGCCGGCGGATCGCGCAGCCATCCCTGCGCCTCCTTGTCGAAGCGGGCGTCGACCGCGGCGTGGTCCTCGAAGCGTGTAAGCTGCAGCAGGTCATGCTGCTTCGAGTGGAAGAAGTGCATACCGGCGCCGATGCGGTAGGCCTTGTTGAGCCGGTAGTAGAAGGCGAGGTTGTAGGGCCCCTTCAGGAAACTGACCTCGTTCCTCTGCTCGAACGGCAGCGCCCGCGCCGTTCCGCCGACCAGAGTCGCCGCGCCCGCCAGGAAAGACCTTCGCGAGAAATCGACCATGTCCGCCTCCTGGATACCCCTTATGGGTACCCTGAGGAATTCGTGGCGGTCAAAGGGGTATCGGGCGCTTGGTCACGCGCTGCGCGTGATTGGTCGTCGCTGTTGCGGAACGGCGACAGGCAGGGATGGCCGCGGTCCTGGCGCGGCGGCCCCGTCAGACGACACGCGCGATGAGGCTTCCGATCTCGTCGGCCAGCCGCCGGCGTTCCGCCTCGGGCAGGTCTCCGGTCAGCGATGCGGTGATCACGGCGTGCATATGGTCCCGGATCATGTCGGACTGGACGCGGCGCAACGCGGCGATGACGGCATCGATCTGGTGGGCGACATCGACGCAGTAGCGCCCGGTCTCGATCATCTGCTGGAGACCCCGCACCTGACCTTCGATCCGGCGAAGCCTAGGGAGCTGGGGTGCGTGATCGACCGGGATGCCCCCGTGTTCCGCGTCGGAGTCTGCCATTCTGTCGTGCACCTCTGGGGGGCAGCGGCGATGACCGTCCGAGCCCGGAACGATACCCCTGGCGGGTAGATTGCCCCCTGGAACCTTCCGTGGTCTCCGCGAGGCCGCCGGGACGTTCCCCTTATAGTGAGGCTTCGATCAACCCCCAAGCGACAGGAGTGTCATGATGCATCAGACCAGCCAGGACATGCAGTCTTGCGTCGAGGAGTGCCTGCGGTGCTACCAGACCTGCCTAGGCATGGCCGCGAACCACTGCCTGGTGGCCGGCGGCAAGCATGTCGAGCCGGAGCATTTCCGGCTGATGATGCCCTGTGCCGAGGTCTGCCGGACATCGGCCCACGTCATGCTGGTCGGCGTCGCCGCGCACAGGCACGTCTGCCGGGCCTGCGCCGAGGTCTGCGAGGCGTGCGCGACGAGCTGCGAACGGGTCGGGGACATGCAGGCCTGCGTCGACCGGTGCAGGACCTGTGCCGAAAGCTGCAGGAAGATGGTGGCTTGAAGCCCGTCCGGCGAGCTTCGTGTATCGGCAACCGACGAACCGGGCGGCCGTCGGGCGGCTTGCGTTCGAGTTGCGGGACATCCGCCCGCCCGGCTCGGCGTTTCGGCTCGCCGGCCGGGCGGTGGGGCGTGCAAGTCATAAGGTAGGCCGCGCCAGGCCGCGGCTTGCGTGGACGTAACGCCCGAGCCGGCATTCGGGACGGTCCCGATGCACGGCCCCTGCACCCGTCATTGCCGCGAAGGCGGCAACCGGCGGCCCTGGATGCGGAAGAGCGCCACGGCGTGCTCCGCCCGGGACCACTGCGGCGTGCGGTGGTGGAGGGACGCCTGCTGCGCGACGGGCGGCTGGCCGCCGCCGCGGTCGAACAGGTCGAGCACCATCAGGACGCCGAAGGCGACGTTGGTGCCCGAATAGGAAGCCGGTGATCTTCGCCAAGCGCATCGACATGGCGCCAGACAGCATGGACGAGATGACCTCGACGATCGAGCAGATCCCCTCCACGGAGCCGGGCCTCTACCGCTTCAAGGCGAAACTCACGATGGCCGGAGGCTGGCGGCTGTCCCTGGGGGGCGAAGGTCCAGGGCGAAACCGACACTGTCGAGGACAGGCTCGTCTTCCAGGCAGTCAAGTGAGCCGCTCGGCATGGCTCGCCGGGATCCTCGCCGCGTTGGCGTTCTGCTGTCGCTCCTGGCGATGCTCCTCCTCCTCTCGGCGGCGAAGATCTGGCGGCATCGCCCTCCCGAACACACGAGTTCGCAAGCTACGTGATCGCGTTTTTCGTGACTTCTGATCCCGGGTGCCGTCCAGCGCGCTGCGGCAGCAGGACGATGGCCGCGACGATGAAGGCGGCGATCACCGCCGAGGCGAGTGGCCGGCTCAGGTTCAGGCCGCCGTCGGCGACGGGCTTGTCGAGGAAATCGCCTACCGTCGCCCCCAGCGGCCGCGTGAGGATGAAGGCGGCCCAGAACAGCCCGACCCGCGACACCTGTGTCCGGTAGTACAGCGCGACCACCACGGCGAGGCCGGCCGCAAACACCAATGCGCCGCCCTCGTAGCCGAGGCCGCCCGTGTCGGCGAGCCAGTCGCCGAGCGCCGTGCCGAGCGTCTGCGAGAAGGTGATCGCGGCCCAGTAGAACGCCTCCGTCCGCGGGGTCGAGACGGTGTTCACCGAGACGGTGCCCTCGCGCTGATACCAGAGCGCGAGGACCGCCGCGAGGCAGACCAGCAGGAGGGTCGATCCGCCGGTGTAGCCGATGCCGAGCGAGCGGTCTGCGAAGTCGGCCATGGTGGTGCCGAAGGTCGTCGAGGCGATGATGGTAGCCCAGTAAAGCACCGGGTGGAACCGCTTCGACAGGATCTGGGCGACGACGAGGGCCACGAGCACCGCGGCGAACAGGGCCGTGCCCGCGAGGTAGCCCCAGCCGAGGGTCATCGTGACGGTGTCGCCGCCCGTCTCGCCCAGCGTCGTGGCCAGGATCTTGATGATCCAGAAGCCGAGGGTGACGGCGGGCACCTTGCCGAGGACGCGTTCGCGGCTGTCGGTCATCGATTGCGTTCCTGTCGGATCGAGGGGCCTTCAGGCGGTCCCGGTGTCGGCGACATGCCGACCGGGCCGCTGCGGTATGACGAGGACACAGACGACCATCGCCATCGCCAGGACCGCCGAGATCGTGAGGTCGCTGATGCCGAGGCCCCCCGAGGCGGCGGGCTTGTCGAGGGAGTTGGCGAGGGTGGCGCCGAGCGGGCGGGTCAGGACGAAGGCCGTCCAGAACAGCAGGGGCCGGGAGACGCTCGTAAGGAACCAGACAGCCGTCACGATGGCGAGCGCCACGGCGATCAGGAGGGCGCTGCCGTCGTAGCCAAGGCCGGTACTGTCGGCCATCCAGTCGCCGAGTGCGGTGCCCAGGGTCTGGGAGAACATGATCGTCGCCCAATAGAACCCTTCGGCCTTCGACGAGCGCACGGTTTCGACGGCGACGCTGCCGAGGGTCCGCTTCCAAAGGGCGAGGGTGACCATCACCGACGTCAGCAGGATCAGCGAGCCGCCGAGATAGCCGATGTCCAGGGAGCGGTCGCAGAAGTCGGCGAGCGTCGTCCCGGCCAGCGTCGTGGCAGTGATCGCCGCCCAGTAAAGCAGCGGGTGGAACCGGTGCGCCCGGATCTGGGCGGCCAGCAGGACGACGAGGGCTGCCGCGAAGATCGCGGTGCCGGCGAGATAGCCGAGCCCGAGCGTCAGGGTCACCGCGTTGCCGCCGACCTCTCCGAGCGTCGTCGCTACGATCTTGATGCCCCAGAAGCCGATGGTTACCTCGGGCACCTTGCTCAATGCCGCTCCTTCGCCAGGATTCATGAAATCGAGCCTCCGTCAGATGGAGGACCGGCGCGCCACTGGGGCGGGGGCCGTCCTCATAGGAATCCGTAGCCCGACAGAATGAGGACAGAATGAGCGGGCGGTCTGTCGCCTCCGGTTTCGAACCGGTTCAGGTGGGCAGGACGACGCGGGCAAAGACGCCCGTGCGGCCGTCCCGGCGGTTCTCCACGGTAAGGCCTAGGCCGTTCCGCTCGGCGATGCGCTTCGCGATGGCCAGCCCCAGTCCGGAACCTTCCTCGCCCGGAGGTGCCGCGCGGTAGAACCGGTCGAAGATGCGAAGCTCCGAGCCCTTGGGCAGGCCGCAGCCCGTGTCGCCGATCTCGACGACGGCTTTCGCGTCCAGACGATGCAGGCGGACGTCGACCTGACCGCCGGCCGGCGTGTAGCGGACCGCGTTGTCGATCAGGTTCGCGAGGAGAATCCGCATGTCCGCCTCCGCGGCGTCGAGCGTGACCGTCGCGTCGACGGACGCACCAAGGTCGACGCCCTTCGTATCCGCCAGGACGACGTACTCGCTGACGCAGTCCAGCAGGACGGGACCAAGGTCGAATGTGCATGCGGGAATCGGCGCTGGCGCATCGAGACGCGCCAGGCGCAGCAACTGGTCCACGAGCACGCTCGCCCGCCTGACGCCGCCAGCGACGGCGGCCGTTCGCCCGCTCAGATCCTCCGATGTCCCCGAGGCCAGGTTGTCGACCTGGATTTGCATCGCGGCGAGGGGCGTCCGAAGCGCGTGGGCGGCGTCGGCGAGGAAGCGCTTCTGCGTGTCGAGCGCCGCGCGCGACCGAACGATCAGACCGTTCATGTTCTCGACCAGTGGCGCCACCTCGATGGGCACCCCGGCAAGGGATAGCGGGGTCGCCGCGGCGGCGCTCCTCTCGGCGACGTCCCGCGCGAGCGCATCGAGGCGGCTGAGCATCCAGGTCATGACCCAGCCGACGACGATCCAGGACAGCGGGATCACGAGCAGGATCGGCGCCGCCGACCCGAGGGCGGCGCTGCGGGCGAATTCGCGGCGGACGAGGTCGCGCTGCGCCGCCCGGACCGTCCGGACGGCGTTGCCGGTCGTGTAGGTCCGCCACGTCTCGCCGGCGAAGAC
>CAZZZJ010000240.1:0-5556 GCA_964658355.1 Beijerinckiaceae bacterium | reverse complement strand
CATCAGCGGCGCGGCCGCAGCTGGAAGCGGAAGGCGCGCATGGCGGCGGTGCGAAGGAATTCCGGCGCGACGAGGCCGGCCCGCGCGAGGTGGAACAGCACGCTGGGGAAGGTCACGATCTCCTGGTTGCGCAAGAGCCCGCGGGCGATGCGCTCGGCGGCCTGGTCGGGGCTCATCTCAAGCGGACGCCAACCCTTCAGCTGCCCGCCCATCGGCGTCTTCACGTAGCCCGGCATCACCACGTTCACCCGCACCCCCTTCGGAGCGAGCTTGACGCGCAGGGCCTGGCCGTGAGCCACGAGGGCCGCCTTGGTGCCGCTGTAGGAGGGCGCGTCGGCGAGCGGCGCGTAGGCGGCGAGCGACGAGATCAGCCCGATCTGTCCGCGGCCCCGCGCCGCCATGGCGGTGACGCAGGGCAGCACGACGTTGAGGCAGCCGACGAGGTTGATGTCGAGGGTCTCGAAGGCAACGTCCTCGCTCTCGACCTCACCGGTCGGATGGCCGCCGTTGACGCCGGCATTGGCGATCACGAGGTCGATCGGGCACGCCGCGTCGAGCGCGCGGATCCAGGTGCGGACCGCATCGCGGTCGCGGAGGTCCAGGGGCACGACGGTCGCCTCGGCCCCGCGGGCCCGGCACTCCGCGGCGACCGCATCCAGGCGGCCGCGATCGCGGGCGTTCAGGGTCAGCCGGTTTCCGGGCAGGGCGTAGCGCCGGGCGAGCGCCGCGCCGATGCCGCTCGACGCACCGGTGATCAGGATATGGGGCATGGTCCCGGTGCTACCGCGCGCCGGGCGGCCGAATCAATACACCTCGGCGAGATGGCCGGCCCCGGCCTCGCCCTCGCGGATGATCCGGGCTGCCGCGACCATGGCGTCGGGAAGCGCCATCTCGATCCGCGGGACGGACGCGGCGACGGCGCGCGCGATGGCGGACTTGGAGAAGTAACCGCCGTTCACCTGCGTCCGGTGCAGCACCACGCGGCGGAAATCGGACATCAGCTCGAGGTCGGGGGCGACCGGGGCGGTCCAGAACCCGTCGATGTCGCCCTGATGGGTGAGGCCGGGCATGCTGTAGATCGCGGTGCCGAGCGCCAGGGTCGGGCGCCCCATCTCCAGCGAGAGCATGCCGACGGTGCTGTTGACGATCACGACGCCGCGGGCGCCGGCGATCAGGCTGGGCAGTTCGCCGCCGTCGATGAAGTCGAGGCGCTCGCTCACGCCGTGGCGGCGCGCCGAGGCGCGGGCGAACTTGCGCCAGTTGATCAGGCCGGCATCGAGGGGGTGGAGCTTCACCAGGAGGCGGGTCGGCGCCTCCGAGGCCTCGGCGAAGGACTTGATCACCCGGTCCATGAAGCCCTCGACCCCGAGGAAAGGGGAGTGCACGCGGATCTGGTAATCGCTGTCGAGCTGGAGCGGCAGCAGGAAGTAGTCGCAGCCGACCGCGTTGTAGATCTCGTTGCAGCGGGCGGCCTCGCGCCGGGTCCGGCCGCGACGGGAGAATTTCTTGATCCAGCCCGCATATTCCATCGCGATATGCGTCGGGCGATGGCTGCGGAAGCGCGGATAGAGGTAGGGGAAGCAGACGTTGGCGATGTTGTAGCCGACGTCCCAGATGCTGCGCAGGGCCATGTCTCCGGTGGACGGCATCGCGCGGCCCGGCTGCGGCAGGCGACGCGCCAGCGCCCGGACCGCCTCCGCGGTCTTCGGCAAGGTGGAATACCCGTTCACGCCACCGAGTTCGCAGGTGATCCAGTTCGGGCGGATATAGCCCTCCTCGAACACGTGGACGCGCAGACCGCGGGCGACGGCGACGGCGCGAGCGACCACGTGATAGGGGCGGCAATCGCCGAACAGGACGATGTCGGTGACGCCGTGGCTGGCGACGTAGGCGTCGAGCCAACCCTCCCATGCCGGTCGGGTGCCGCGATAATGATCCGCGCCGCCGCGCCAGAACAGCCAGTCGCCGGGGCAGAAGTTGATCCGCCGCACCTGATGCCCCCGAGCCGTCAGGGCTGCCCCAAGATCGGAGAAGAACGTCGAGGCCAGTCCCTGCAGGAAGAGAAAGGTTGCCGGGCTCGCATCGACGGGATCTGGGCGAGGCTGAAGCATTCCGGGGCGCTCTGTACCTTCAGCAGACGGGACGGGGCAGCAGCCAGGGGTCGCACGGCTGGGACGACCCGACAATCCGGTCTCGTCTCGCGCCACGCGAATCCACAGGGCCGTGGCCGTCCCGCAACGCCGTCGCGACCAACCCCCGAACCTTGATCGAGCTAGGAGACAATCGCGGCGGCGATATGTCCGGGCCGCAAGGGCCCTCGAGGATGCATTCGCCTGCGGGGCGCGAATTGGGCTAAAGCCGGCACGCCCCGGCGCGAGTGGCGTCGGCCGGGGCGACGCGTCCCCCCGCTACGCCATCCTGGCGATCCCCAGGTCCTTGGCGCCGAGCCGGATGCCGCGCTCTCGCAACCCGCCTGGCCCGGAGCCCTCGACCGACGTGGCGATGCGTCCGCACCTTCCCCAGTCGCTGTTCGCCGTCGGGCGCACGATCCGCCTGCTCCGCGCCGAGATCGAGGCCGCCACCGGCAGCCGCTTCGGAGCGCTCGGCCTGCGCGGGGCGGCGGTCGTCTGGGGCGACGGAACGACCGCCCGGCTGCTGCGGGCGACCGGGCGGCCGGTGCTCTTGGTCGGCCCGGGGCCGCTGCTCAGCCCTTACGATTCGGCCGAGACCGGGTTCTCGAGCCTGGCCCTGGCCTTCGCCGGCGAGCCGGTCGGGGGAGGCGCGGCGCCGGGCGTCCACCATTTCGACCCCTGGACACGGGCGCCGATCAGCCGCGAGGCCTGCGCCGAGCGGGTGGCTTGGCTCCAGGCGCGCTTCTCGGAGAATGCGCGGCGGGTCGTCTATGTCGGGATCTCGCGCTGGAAGCGCCCGGCCCTCGACGCGTTCGCCGTCGGCCCCAAGGGCACGCCGATCCACACCATGACCGTCGCCGACGCGGTCGCCGCCGGAAGGCGCCACGATGGGCAGGTGCTCGCCTGGGCGACCCGTGCGCCGGAGGCCCTGGAGGCGGCCTGTGCCGAGGCGGACCTTCCGCTCGCGCGCGTCGAGGACGGCTTCCTGCGTTCGGTCGGCCTCGGGGCGAGCCTGCAGCCTGGCGCCTCGATCGTGGTCGACGATCGCGGCATCTACTACGATCCCCGGCGCGAGAGTCGGCTCTCGCGGATCCTGGCCGAGGCCGATTTTCCGGAGGCCCTCGTCGCCCGGGCAAGAGCCCTGCGCGAGACGATCGTGGCGCGGCGCCTGAGCAAGTACAATGTCGGGCTCACGGTCGCTGCCGGCGACTGGCCGACGGACCAGCGGATCGTGCTGGTGCCGGGCCAGGTCGAGGACGACGCCTCCGTCCGTTACGGCTCGCCGCAGGTAAGCTCGAACCGCGCGCTGCTGCGGGCGGCGCGGGCACGAAACCCGGACGCGTTCCTGCTCTACAAGCCGCACCCCGACGTCGAGGCCGGGTTTCGCCCCGGCGCGATCCCAGAGGCCGAAGCGCTGGCGCTCGCCGACCGGATCGTCTCGGGCCTGAGCATCGTCGACCTGCTCGACCGGGTGCATCACGTCGAGACCATGACCTCGCTCGCGGGCTTCGAGGCGCTGATCCGGGGCCTGAGCGTGGCGACGCACGGGCGGCCGTTCTATGCCGGCTGGGGCCTCACCGAGGATCTGGCGCCGGGGGCGGATCGCCGCCGGACCCTCGCCCTCGACGAGCTCGTCGCCGGCGCGTTGATCCTCTATCCGCGCTACCTCGACCCGGTGGCGATGAAGCCCTGCGGTCCCGAGCAGCTGCTCGATCGCCTCAGCGCCGCCCGCGCCGCGGCGCCGCCGACCGCCCTCGCGCTCGGCCGGCTCGGCGGCCTCACCATGCGGGCCCGCTACCGCCTGCTGAATCCGATCGTACGGGCGCTGCGCGCCCGGCGCGGTGTCGATTCCGGCGGCCCGTCGAAGTCCGAAAAGCCCCGGCAAGGGTGAACCGAGCACGATGTCGTTCCTCCTCGCGGCGGTCGTCGCCTTCGTCCTCTCCCTCGCGATCGAGCTCGGCGTCGGCGACGTGCCGGGGCGCGCCAGCCGCAAGGCCGGCGACCTGGCGATCCGGCTCGGCGCCTACGGGCTGATCCTGCTGTTCTGGTTCGTCTTCTCCTGGCGCCCGTGGCTCGCGGCGTCGAGCTGCGTGCTGACGGTCGCGGTGCTGCATCTCGTCAGCCGGCTCAAGCGCACGGTGATCGGGGAACCCCTGGTGTTCAGCGATTTCGCGCTGCTTCCGCAGGTGCCGCGCCATCCGCAACTCTACTACGTTCCGCCGATCACCAGCATCCGGATCGCCGGGCCGCTCCTGCTCGGGCTGGCCGGCGTCGTGCTGTGGTATCGGATCGAGCCGAGCCTGCTTCCGGCCTCGATGGGTGCCACCCTGGCCGCCGTCACGGCCTTGCCGCTCGGGCTGGCAGCCGCCTTCCTGATCGCCGAGCGCGGGCCGCCCACCGGCTGGATCGCCCGGCGGTTCCCGCGGCCGGACCTGGAAGCCGACCTCGCCCGCTACGGACTGCCGGCCTGCCTGATCGCCTATGCGCTGCGGTGGCGGGGCGAGCGCGCCCGCCCGGCGACCGTCGAAGCGCACGGGATCGTGCAGCCGCGGGGCGACGACGTCGTCGTGGTGATCCAGCTCGAATCCTTCCTCGATCCCGAGCGGCTCGGCGGCCCGCACCTCCCGTTGATGGACCTGATCCGGGCGCGGGCGAGCGAGTATGGCCGCCTGCGGGTGCCCGCACACGGCGCCTACACCATGCGGACCGAGCACGCGGTGCTCACGGGGCTCGGCCCCCGAGACCTCGGCTTCGGCGTGTTCGATCCCTACCTCGCATCCGGCGGCGACGAGCCGGACAGCCTCGTCCGAACCGCCCGCCGGAATGGTTACGCGACCACCTTCGTCCACCCCTTCCACCGCGACTTCTTCCAGCGCGCCCGCGTCATGGAGGCGTTCGGTTTCGAGGCCCTGGTGATGGAGGAGGCGTTCGGCGACGCGCGGCGCGTCGGGCCGTATGTCGGCGACGCGGCCTTCGGCGACCGCGTGCGCGCCGAAGTCGCCGCGCGGCGCGGGCCGCTGTTCCTGTTCGGCGTCACGATGGAGAACCACGGCCCGTGGAAGCCGGGCCGCCTGCCGGGGATCGACGATCCGCTGGCCCAGTACCTCCATCACGTCGCCGCCGCGGGGCGGATGGTCGAGGACCTCGTGGCGGCGCTGACCGGCCTCAACGCGACGCTCTGCATCTACGGCGACCATGCGCCCGCGCTTCCGACCTGCCGGCCGGGCTTCGGCGACACCACGACCGATTACGCGCTGTTCCGGTTCGGCCGTCCCGGTGCGATCGCCCCCCGGCGGATCGACCGCACGGCGGACGACCTCGGCCGCCGGTTGCGCGCATCGGTCGGCCGGATCGGGACGTCGGCGGAGGCGAGCGTCGTGACGCCAAGCGTGGCCGTGCCACGGTCGTGACGCAATGACGGGCG
>CAZZZJ010000239.1:3985-5563 GCA_964658355.1 Beijerinckiaceae bacterium | reverse complement strand
CTGCCCTACGCCGCCACGGTGGCGATGGTCGGCCTGCTCGAATCCTTGATGACCGCGGCGATCGTCGACGAGATGACCGATACGGGCAGCGACAAGAGCCGGGAATGCCTCGGCCAGGGCGCGGCCAACATCGTCTCGGGGCTGTTCGGCGGCATGGCCGGCTGCGCCATGATCGGCCAGACGGTGATCAACGTCACGTCGGGTGCCCGTGGGCGCCTGTCCTGCCTGTGGGCCGGCTGCTTCCTGCTCTTCCTGATCGTCGTCCTCGGCACTTACGTCCGTCAGATCCCGATGGCGGCGCTGGTGGCGGTGATGATCTTCGTCTCGATCCAGACCTTCTCCTGGCGCTCGATCCGCGACCTCGCCCGCCATCCGGGCTCGTCGAGCATCGTGATGCTCGCCACGGTCGCGGTGGTGGTGGCGACCCACGACCTCGCCCGCGGTGTCCTCGTCGGCGTGCTGCTGTCGGGCGTGTTCTTCGCACGCAAGGTCGCCCGCGTGTTCGGCGTCGAGAGCCGCCGCGCGGGCGGTGTCCGCACCTACATCGTCACCGGACAACTCTTCTTCGCGACGGCGGAGGCCTTCCACGGCGCGTTCGATTTCCGGGACGACGCCGAGCGGATCGTGCTCGATCTCACGGCGGCGCATTTCTGGGACATCACCGCGATCAACGCCCTCGACCGTGTGGTGCTCAAGTTCCACCACCACGGGCGCCCGGTCGAGATCGTCGGCCTCAACCATGCGAGCGCGACCCTGGTCGAGCGGCTCGGCACCCACGACAAGCCCGGCGCGATGGCGACGCCGGGACATTGAGAAGGGTCATCGGGACAGCCCGATGGACCCATCCTTCCGATCGACCGGCGATCCTCCCGAAGCGCCTCAAGCGAGCCAGTCGGGCATCCGGTCGAGGCCGATCAGCGCGTCGTAGGTCTGGCGCGGGCGCACGACGGCGGCCTGCGACCCGCTGACCAGCACCTCCGGCACCAGGCGGCGGGTGTTGTAGGTGCCGGCCTGGACAGCCCCGTAGGCGCCGGCCGTCATCACCGCGATCAGGTCGCCGGGGGCCACGACCGGCATCTCGCGCTGGAGGGCGAGATAGTCGCCGGTCTCGCAGACCGGGCCGACGACATCGGCCTTGATGCGGGGTGCGTCGGCGACCGGGGTCTTGATCGGACGAAGCGCGTGATAGGCCTCGTACAGGGTCGGCCGGATCAGGTCGTTCATCGCGGCATCCACGATCACGAAGGTACGGCCCTCGCTCTCCTTCACGTAGAGCACGCGGGTGACGAGGATCCCGGCATTGCCCGCGATCATCCGGCCGATCTCGAACACCGGCCGCAGGCCGAGCGCGGCGAAGTGCGGGCGGATCGTGGCGGCGAGCGCCGCCGGGTCCGGCGGCGGCGCATTGTCGTCGCGATAGGGAATGCCGAGGCCGCCGCCGAAATCGATGTGACGGATCGGATGCCCTTCGGCAATCAGCCGGCCGGCGAGGCCGGCGAGCAGGCGCGCCGCATTCTCGAACGGCGCGAGGTCCGTGATCTGGCTGCCGATATGCATGTCGACGCCGTGGATCGCGAG
>CAZZZJ010000239.1:1419-3885 GCA_964658355.1 Beijerinckiaceae bacterium | reverse complement strand
GCGAACGCCTCGGCGAAGACGCGGTAATGCCGCTCCAGGGTGGCGGTGCTGTAGCAGTAGAACGGCGTTCCGACGCGCTCGGCCAAAGCCGTCAGGTCGACGTCCTCGGCATGCAGGCGTCCGTCGCGATCCTGGAAATGGTGCATCGTTCGGCCGTGTCTTGGAAGCGTCCGGGATCGGCCGTTCGGCTTGAGGATCCGGTCGCGAAGGGAAACCTCCCGCATCGCGGGAGGGACGGGATGCGCGATCCGGACACTCAGCCGAGGGACGGGCGCCGACGCCCTACAGCAACGGATCGAGAATGAACGGGTCCTTCGGGATGCGATAGCCGCGCTTCGCCCCGCGGCTGGTCTCGACCGGCGCCTCGGTGCCGCCCGGCGCGAGGGCGGAAGCGGGAAGCTCGTCGCCGTCGCGAACCGCGAGGGGATCGGGCTCCGGCGTGCCACCGCCGAGGCCGGTGCTCTCCGGGAGCGAGCGCGGACCGGCGGTCGTCGTCGTGCCTTTGGTCGCGGAGGAGCCCTGGGCCACGGTCCGCGGCGTCTTCACGGCGGCACCGGGCGGCGGTTCGAGGGCGCCGCGGCGGCCGCAGCCCGACAGCGCAAGCGCGACGAGCGCGGCGGCGAGGATCGACGTCAGGACGCGGGTGGGCGGCATCGCGGAGGGTCCGGCGGGCACTTCTGGGGCGGTCCTCCCGAAGGAGGATCGCACCTTAGCCGTTGCCGCGGCGCGAGGCGAGCGCCCGTGCGCCACAGCGCCGCCGCGAAGCGGCTGGTTCGGCCGTCCTTCTCAGATCGAACGCTCAGCCCTTCTTGCCGGCGTTCGTCGCCTGGTAGGCGTCGATCGCGCGGCGGCAGTTCTCGGAGAGGGACTTCCAGTTCTTCTCGAAGCAGGCATCGAGCTTCGGATCCTCGGGCGCGAGGTTGCCGCAATAGTTCAGGTAATCGCCGGTGCAATACTTCTTCAGGGTCTCGTTACCACGCTTCGTCTCGGGCGCCGCGGAAGCCGGCGCGGAAAACGACACGGCCAGGCCGAGCGCGAGAGCGAGGGACATGAGCTTCAAAGCCATGGGGCGTCGTTCCATCTGTCGGGTTCGAAAAGCGGGATGGCGGTGCGATGATGCCATCGCGTGGTGGAAACAAGGCATCCGCACGCGGATTCGCAACCGTGCGCGTCGGATTTTGATCATCCGGCTCAGGATTCAGTGCGGTGATGCGCCCATCGAGTAGGCCGCCACGGGCGGAAGGCGTTCGCGCTGCGCGAGGGTGTCTGCGACTTCGGTGATACGCCGGCGAAGGTCGGCATTCTCCCGCTCGATCGCCTCTTCACGCTCGGCCACGGCCTTCGTGAGGGCCGCTTCGGTGGCGGCGAGTTTCTCGCGCACGCCGCTCTCGCTTTCCGCCGAGGATGGGCTCATCGGTTCGGAACCGGGCTTCTCGTCGGCTCGATCGGACGAGCCCGCGGCACTCCGCAGGGCGAGAAGGCCGTCGAGGAGGTCGGCATGGGCCTCCTCAAGCGCCAGCAGCGTCGCGAGGCTGGACGAACCGTCGGCGCGCACGGTCTCGAGCTCACCCTCCAGACGGCTTCGAAGCGACAGGGCCGCGGCGATCTCGGCATCGCGCGCGGCGACGTCGCGGGCGAGTCCCGCCGCCTCCAAGGTGCGGCTGCCGAGTGCCGCCATGTCGGCTTGGCGCTTGCTTCGCGCAGCCTCGACGGCGCGTTCCATCCGCCGCTGCCGCACCGCGAATTCGGCGCGCAGGAAGTCCTTCTCGGCGGCGACCTCCCCGACGGACAGCGGCAGCAGCGCCTCGGTCCGCCGCCGCGCCAGGCGAGCGGCGCGGGCATTCACGGCGGGCAGCGCCAGGAGCGCGCACAGGCTCGCCGTCAGAAAGCCGAGGGCGAAGACCATCACGGTTTCGATCACGTGAACGAACTCGTTCCCTTGAGCGCCGTCGTGGGACCGGGCCTTGCCCGCTTCCGCGACGATGCGACCACACGCAAGAACGCGCACGGCCCCCGCCCCGTGAACCGGGCGCCGTACGCGCGGACCGAGCGAGCTCGGCCGAAGCAGACCGTCAGTCTAACCGGTTTTGCGCGCGGGCGCGAAATCCACCTCCGGCCGCCTCAGAACGGGTTCCAGGTCGGCGTCCCGGTGAACTTCAGATAACCGACGTTGATGCCGAGGCGGGCGCCGACGCCGGTGCGGATCGGGACGACGACGATGCCGTCGTTGGTCACCGCCGTCATGCCGAAGCCGCCGACGAAGTAGGCCGAGCCGTCGACCCCGCCGAAGCGGCGGTAGATCCCTTTTACCGCCGGCAGGTTGTAGACCAGCATCATGGTGCGGTCGCCGTCGCCGCCGATGTCGAAGCCGAGGGTCGGACCCTGCCAGTAGATCCGGCGCTGGCCCGCATTGCGCGTGTAGAGCGTGCCTTCGCCGTAGCGGACGCCGCCGACGATGGCGCCGGA
>CAZZZJ010000239.1:0-1319 GCA_964658355.1 Beijerinckiaceae bacterium | reverse complement strand
GCGCGGGAAGAATCAGGTGCGGTCATCGTTCCTCCTCGACCCGCTCAAGGCGGCGCCTTCGTGGGACGCGTTCGGACGTGCACATGGACGTGCAGGCATACAGGCACTTGCAGGCACACGTGGACTTGCAGGCACACGTGCACATGGACTTGGACGTGCACATGGACGAAGCCTCGCGTTCGGCCCCCGGACACGCTGTCGAACCACCGCCGGCGCGCACGAGGGTCGATCCGAATGCGAGCGTAGAGACCAAGTCAACACCATGTGGTTAACGCGACGTGACTGCGCGATCGTCGCCCTGATCGGCCTCGCCGGTCCGGCGATCGGGCAGACGCGCGTCGCCGGACCGCTCGGCCTCTCGGGCTTCGATCCGGTCAGCTACTTCCTGGCGGCAGGGCCGAAGGGCGGCACTTCCGGCATCGAGGCCTCGGACGGCGGCAGGACATGGCGTTTCGCGAGTCTCGCCAATCGCACCGCCTTCCTGCGCGACCCGACGGTCTACACGCCGCGCCTCGGCGGATACGACGTCGTCGGCATCCTCGACGGACGGCTGGTGGATGCCGACCCGCTGGTCTTCGCGGTGATCGGCGAACGCCTCTACCTGTTTCGCAATGCCGAGCGCCGGGACCGCGTTCTCGCCGACCCGAGCCTCGCGGAGCAGGCCGAGGCAGCTTGGCCGACCCTGCGGCGGCTCACGGACGGAGGACGGGACTAGGGCCGGCCGGCGCCGCGTCGTCCCGCAGTCGCACGATCGGCCCGCGATCGGGGATCACGACCCGGTCGGCGAGCGACGGATCTCCCAAGGCCACGAACGGGCCGTTGCGGTAGGCCGTACCGTGCCGGCCGTAGAGAATCGGCTGCCCGGTCGGCGTGACGACCCGTCCGCCGGCAATCGTCAGGATGTGGTCGCCGGCCGCCGTGTCCCACTCCATGGTCGGGCCGCAGCGGACATAGAGGTCGGCCTCGCCCGAGGCGATCAGCGCGAATTTGAGGGCCGACCCGACCGGCCGGCGTTCCGTCACGCCCAGCGCATCGAGGCAGGCCTCCGTCTCGACATCGCCGTGGCGCCGGCTACCCAGGGCCGTCAGCCCGCCGGTCGGCTCCGGGCGGGTCCGCACCGCACGGGGCGAACCGGCGCGCCCCGCCTCGATCGGCGCCTCGTACGCGGCGACGCCCGCATGCCAGACACGGCCGATCCCCGGCGCGGCAAGAGCCGCGGCGACCGGACGGCCGCCTTCGACGAGAGCGATGCACACGGCGAATTCCGGGCTGCCGGCGAGGAAGTCCTTGGTGCCGTCGAGGGGATCGACCAGGAAGAA
>CAZZZJ010000238.1:0-5568 GCA_964658355.1 Beijerinckiaceae bacterium | reverse complement strand
TGGCGCGGGAGAGCCGCCGGGGCGCCCCTCCCGCTGAAGCGGGGCGGGAGGCGCCCCCGGACTCACCGTGGCGTCGGGCGCCAATCGGGCGGGGCCATCTCGAAACCCGAAAATTCGAAGGCCGGGGAGACCGTGCAGCCGACGAGCGTCCAGGCGCCGAGGCTGGTCGCCGTCTGCCAATGGCCTTCCGGGACGACCAGCTGCGGCCGCTGCCCGCGGGAGAGGTCGGGGCCGAGATGGTGGGCGGAGGCGTCGTGGCCGTTGGGGCTCACGGTGATCACCAGCGGCGCGCCCGCGTGCCAGTGCCAGATCTCGGCGGCATCCACCCGGTGCCAGGCCGAGACCTCGCCGACGTCGAGCAGGTAGTAGATCGCGCTGCCGACCGAGCGGCCCGCCACCGCGCGGGGATCGCGGAAGGTCTCGCGGTAATGCCCGCCCTCCGGATGGGGCTGGAGCCCGAGCGCCGCGATCACCCCGGCTGCCGTCATGTCCGCCATGGCTTCGTCCTTCGAAGGCTCGGCCCAGGGCCGGCAACTGTCGGTCGTCTACTCGGAGATGGCGCCCTGCGGAACGTGGAAACCGGGCGGCGCCTTCGGCGCGGATTCCCGGCGCGGCGCCGGTTTCCCGTTGCCGTCGCCCTGCGCCGTTCCTTTCCCGGCTCCCTTCCGATCGCCCTTACTGTTCCCCTTGCCGTTCCCGTTGCCGTTCTCCCGCGTCCCGCGCGCGGCGACCGGGGGCGCCGCGACCGCCGGCGGGTCGATGCAGGCGCGGAAGGCCAGGGAGGCCAGCGGCGTGCCGTCCTCGGCCACGATCGGCAGCGGATCGGGCAGGTCCGGCAGCGCCGCCTCCCAGCGGATCGGGGCACCGAGCTGCGCCTCGAGGGCCGCGGGAGCGGGTCCCCGTCGGAGCGCCGTCAGGTCCGGCCCGTAGGCGGTCGCCGGCTTGGCCGCGATCACCACCTGCAGCACCTGGCTGACCTCCGGCGTCAGCGGCCGCAGCGGGTTCGCGACGCTGGCCCGGCCGAGCCGCGTCACCACCACGTCGAACCCCTTGGCGCCCGCGTAGCGCGCGGCCCGCGCGCCGCAGGGCTGGAGCGCGTCGAGGTTCGCGGCCGGCGTCGGGGGTGCCTGTTCCACCGCTGGCGGCGCCTTCTCCATCGCTGGCGGCGCCTTGGCGTCCTGCGAGCGTGCCGGCCCTGCGACGAGGCCGACCGTCAGCAGCGTGAGCAGCAGCGCCCTCATCGCGGGTCGTCCTCCGTGTGATCGGGCGTGTAGTCGGGCCGCGGGAGGCGCGGCGCCCCCTGGTCCTCTTGCCGATCCTCGGCGTGGATCGGCAAGAGGTCGAGCACCGCCCCGGAGCGGTCGATCGGGCTCGCCGACGGGCCGATTTTGGCCAGCAGCAGCGCCTCGTCCGCGGGGTCGTGCTCGCTGTCGAGGTGCAGGGGTTCGCGCCGGCCGCGGGCGAGGAGCCGAAGCACCACGGTGCCGGCGACCGCGCAGGCAGCGACGGCTGCCAGAATGACGAGCGTTTCCATCGTCCGGCAGCGTTAACGCAAGTAGAGGTCGCATGCACCCCGGGCCGGTTCCGGGCGCGGCGCGGCCGGACCGCAGAGCCAAAGGTCGGCGTGAACCTTGGCCTGAGCGGAACGGTCCTTGCCTCTCCGAATGCACAGCGTTCCGGGCTGTCGCCGCTCGCGCCTTGCGCGGGCGGGGCGAGCCCGCCAAAAGCCGCTGCCACCGTCCTTGCCGGAGCCCGACCGATGCGAACGCACGCCCATCGCGACCCGGAGGAGCTCGAAGGCCATCTCGTCGGGCTGATCGAGGCTTCGCGCGAGCAGGCGAGCGAGGACCCGTTCCGCAACCCCGTTCTGGCGGTGACCCTGGCGATCACCCGCCGCTTCGACCGGGAGGAGATCGGCGAGGCCGACCTCGACGCGCTGTTCGTGCGCCTGCGGGCGCAGGCCCTGGCCGACCGCGCGGCGCGGCTGCGCGGCTATGTCGGGATCGAGGACCACCCCGATGCCGACGCGGCGATGCCGGCCCGCCTGGTCGCCGCGGTGCCGGACCGGCCCGGCGCCTTCGAGAGCTTTCGCGACGGCATCGCGCGCACCGCCTTCGCCGTGGTGTTCACCGCGCACCCGACCTTCGGCATGCCGCGGGCGGTGGCGGCCCTGCTCGCCGAGGCCGCGAGCCTCGACGACCCGGAGGCGCGCGCGCCCCTGATCGAGAGGGCGGCGGCGCTCTCGACCCGGCCCGACGCGCCGATCACCCTGGACGGCGAGTTCGAGCAGGCCTGCGTCGCCGCCAACCACGGCCGCGAGGCGGTGGACGCCTTCAACGGCGCGCTGCTCGACGCCGCGCGCGGGCGCTGGCCCGACCGCTGGACCGAGCTGGTGCCGAAACCCTTCGCCATCGCCAGCTGGGTCGGCTGCGACACCGACGGGCGCACCGACATCGGCTGGTGGGACACCCTGCGCTACCGCCTCGAATCCAAGCGCATGCAGCTCGACCGGGTGATGCGCCACCTGCCCGCCATCCCCGCCACGGGGGTGGTGCGGAGCCTCGCCGAGGGGGCGCTGGCCGCCGTCAACCGCCAGCTCGCGGTGGCGCCGCGGCTGGGCGACAAGCCGTCGCTCGAGGCCGTGCACCGCTTCGCCCTGGCGCTGATCATCGAGCGCGAGCGGGCGCAGACCGATTCCGGCGCGCTGCTGGCGGGGCTCGCCGGCGCCGTCACCGGTGCGGAGACGGAGGCCGACAAGCGCCGGATCGCGGTCCTGCGCTCCGGCATCGCCACGCACGGGCTCTCGAACGCCCTGCCGCATTTCCGGCTCAACGCCAGCCAGATCCACAACGCGGTGCGCCGGGTCATCGACCTCGAGGGCGAGCCGGCGGACGCGGCCCAGCGCCGCTCGCACCTCGCGGCGATCCACACGCTGCTGAACGACGTGCAGCCGGTGGCGGTGGATTTCGGGGCGCTCGCCGCCGAGCGCGCCTCGGCCGCCCGCCTGATGATGACGATCGCGCAGATCCTCAAGCACGTCGACGGCACCCATCCGGTGCGCTTCCTCATCGCCGAGACCGAGACCGGCTACACGCTGCTGGCCGCGCTCTGGCTCGCGCGCCATTACGGCATCGCCGACAAGCTCGAGATCACGCCGCTGTTCGAGACGGCCTCCGCCCTGGAGCAGGGCATCCGCGTGCTCGACGACGCGCTGCGCAACCCGCACTGGCGCCGCTACCTCAAGCGCATCGGCCGGCTCACCGTGCAGTTCGGCTATTCCGATTCCGGCCGCTACGTCGGCCAGCTCGCCGCCACCTTCTGGATCGAACGCCTGCGCCTGCGCATCACCGAGATGCTGGTGGCGAACGGGCTCTCGGACGTCGAACTCGCGATCTTCGACACCCATGGCGAATCGATCGGCCGCGGCGCCCACCCGACCTCGCTCCGCGACCGCCTCGCCTATCTCGCGCCGGAGGATGCGCGCGCGCGCAACCAGAAGGCCGGGATCAAGGTCCGCCTCGAATCGAGCTTCCAGGGCACCGACGGCTACCTGCTGTTCGGCTCGCGGCAGATCGCCGAGGCCTCGATCGCGCGGGTGGCCGAGCACGTCTACGCCCTCGACGTGGCCGAGGACGACGCCTTCCCCGACTACGCGCTCTCCGACGTGGCCGAGGGCGCGGACGCCGCCGACGATCCCGTCTACGCCGAGACCGACTTCGCCCTCGAGTTCTTCACGGTCGTCCGCCAGGACATGGAGGCGCTGGTCGACGATCCCGGCTACGCGGCTTTGCTCGGCACCTTCGGCCCGGGGCTGATCGACCGCACCGGCTCGCGGCCCGTGGCGCGACAGTCGGATTCCGGCGGGCCGGCGCTGATCACCCATCCGCGCCAGATGCGGGCGATCCCCAACAACGCGATCCTGCAGCAGCTCGGCTACCTCGCCAACTCGCTGCACGGGCTCGGCCGCGCGGCCGGGCGTGCGCCCGACCTGTTCCGCGACATGCGCCGCGATTCGGTGCGGTTCTCCCGCGCCTTCCGGCTGGTCCAGCATGCGGCCTCCGTCGGCGACCTCGACGTGCTGCGCGCCTACATCGACACGCTCGACCCCGCCGTGTGGCTGGAGCGCGCCCGCCGCACCCAGAAGGACGTCCGCCGCGAGGAGCTGATCGTCATCGCCGGCGCGCTCGACCGGCTCGACCTCGCGCCGAACCTCCGCCGCCTGTTCGGACGGCTGACCACCGACGCCCTGAGCCTGCAGGCGGCCGCCCCCGACCTCAAGAAGATGTCGGTGCGCCTCACCCTGCTCCACGCGATCCGCCTCGCGCTGATCCATCGGATCTGGTTCACCGCCGTCCACATCCCCGGCTTCCGGCCCCAGGCCGGCGTCAGCCGCGAGCAGCTGCTGGAGCGGTTCCTGCGCCTCGACATCGACGGCTGCCTGAAGCTCCTCGACGAGATCTTCCCCGTCACCCCCGACCCGACGCTCGGCCTCAACTTCGGCGAGCCGGCCGGCCCCCGCGACGTGGGCACCTACGAGGCCGAGCATTCGGGCCTGTTCCAGCCGATCGCCAAGATGTTCGCCCAGGTGCGCGAGATCTCGGGGATGATCCAGCACGAGGTCGGCGCGTTCGGGTGAGGAAGAAGGATGTCGCGGCACCTCGGCCTTTATGAATGTCCTCCGCCGTCATCCCGGGGCCGCGAAGCGGAGCCCGGGATCCAGACGCACGAACGGATGTCCAGTCTGCGCCGTCGGCGGCTCTGGATTCCGGGCTCGCCGGCAGCGCCCCGGAATGACGGTGTGGAGCCGGGATCGACGTCGATCACCCCGTCCACCCGTTGAGCGTCCCGTACAGGTCTGACCACTCGGGATTGAACTCCTCGATCAGCCGCACCTTCCCGTCGCGGCGCCATTTTTTGAATGCCTTCTCGCGATCGATGGCCTCGATGATCCGCTCGTAAGTCGCGTACCAAACCAGGCGATCGACCCCGTAGGTTGCCATGAAGCCTCGGCCCTGCCGCGCCTTGTGCTCGTGGACACGTCGCGCCAGGTCGTTGGTGACCCCGATGTAGAGCGTGCCGCGCCGCCGGCTTGCGCGCATGTAGACGGCGTAGGACATCGGCGCTCCGGGTGTCTCGCCCCTGTTTCCACCATAACGCCGTCATTCCGGGGCGCCGGAGGCGAGCCCGGAATCCAGAGCCTCCGACAGCGCAGGGTGGAGCACCACCGGCGGTTCCGGATCCCGGGCTCCGCTGCGCGGCCCCGGGATGACGGGGTGGGGCGGCGACCGGTGCGGTCGGCCGGGCCCAATGCCCCCTCAAACCCCCGTCACCCGCAGCACCGTCCCGTCGATCCCGGTCACCCGCACCCGCGTGCCGGCCGGCAGGTCCGGGCCGGTGACGCGCCACAGGGTGTCGCCGAAGCGGATGCGGCCGGCGCCGTCCCGGATCGGCTCCGCGAGCGGCCCTTCGCGGCCGACGAGGCCGCGGTCGGCGCGGTTGAGGATCCGGACATGGCTGCGCCCGAGGCGGCCGGCGAGCAGCACCGCGGCGACGGCGAGCCCGGCAAAC
>CAZZZJ010000237.1:0-5590 GCA_964658355.1 Beijerinckiaceae bacterium | reverse complement strand
AGATTGTAGAAGCCGCGCACCTCGGGCCTGAAGATGTGGACCAGGATGTCGCCGGCATCGATCAGCACCCAGTCGCAGGCGGGCATGCCTTCGACGCGGGCGGTGCCGAAGGACTTGGCCTTCATCTCCTGCGTGATGTGGTCGGCGATCGAGCCGACATGGCGCTGCGACCGGCCCGACGCGATGATCATCGTGTCGGCGATCGAGGTCTTGCCGGCGAGGTCGATGGCGATCGTCTCCTCGGCCTTCATGTCGTCGAGGCACCCGAGCACGAGCGTCCTCAGGTCGTCGACCCTGGCCAGGGCGGCGGTCTCGGAACCCTGGGTTCCCGTGTGGAGCGACTCGGACAGCGTCCTGATTCCTCGGATGTCGGCAGCGGCGGCGCGCGCGTGCGTTGAACCGCGGACCTTGGCGGGTTCCGCAAAGTAATTCAAGGTTCTCCGACGCCGCTCCGCGCATCGCGGATCTGCGTCGAGGAGAGATGGGAGCGCGGGCCGTGCAGGAAGACCCAGGCCGGCGGGGTCATATCCGGCAGGGCGGAGGCGGCCGCTTCGGGGATCCGGGCGGCTGAAAAGCGTCGGGCCGCGCGGGCATTCGGCGCGGAGAGGGTGTGACCGGGCCGGTCGATCACCGCGACCGGCATCAGGCCCATGATCTCGGCCGAGCCCTTCCACCGATGGAAGCTCGCCAGCGAATCGGCGCCCATGATCCAGACGAAGCGGATGCCCGGTCGCCGCCGCACCAGCCACCGCAGGGTGTCGCGGGTGAAGCGTGCGCCGATCGCCGCCTCGAACCCGGTGACGGCGATCCGCGGATGGCCCTTCGCCACGGAGGCGGCCTGCGCGCAGCGCTCGCAAAGCGGCGCGATCGGCCGTCCGCGCTTGAGCGGGTTCCCGGGCGTGACCAGCCACCACAGCCGGTCGAGGTGCAGGCGCCGCAGCGCCAGGGTGCCCACATGCAGGTGGCCGTCATGCGCCGGGTTGAACGAGCCGCCGTAGAGGCCGATCCGCATCCCCGGTGCCGAGGGCGGCAGCGAACCCTCACGCAACGACGGGCATCGTCGGACGTATCGCGGACAGGGTCACGGGCGCGTCTGTCCGCTGCCGTGGACCCGGTACTTGAAGGTTGTGAGCTGCTCCACGCCGACCGGTCCGCGAGCATGCATGCGGCCCGTGGCGATGCCGATCTCGGCGCCGAAGCCGAACTCGCCGCCGTCTGCGAACTGGGTCGAGGCATTGTGCACGACGATCGCCGAATCGACCTCGGCGAGGAAGCGAACGGCCGCGTCGCCGTCCTCGGTCACGATCGCGTCGGTGTGGTGCGAGCCGTAGGTCTCGATGTGCTCGATCGCGGCGTCGAGCCCGTCGATCACGCGGACCGAGATGATGGCGTCGAGGTACTCGGTCCGCCAGTCGGCCTCGGTCGCCGGCGTGACGCGGCCGTCGATCGCCTGGACGGCGGCGTCGCCCCGAACCGCGCAGCCGGCCTCCAGGAGGGCAGCGACGAGGGGCGCGAGGTGGGTCTCCGCGCAGGCGCGATCGACGAGCAGGGTCTCGGCGGCGCCACAGATGCCGGTGCGGCGCATCTTGCTGTTGAGCAGGATGGTTTTCGCCATGGCGAGGTCGGCAGCGGCCGCGACGTAGACGTGGCAGATGCCGTCGAGATGCGCGAAGACCGGGACCCGCGCCTCGGCCTGCACCCGCTCGACCAGACCTCGGCCGCCGCGCGGGACGATCACGTCGATGCAGCCGTCGAGGCCGGCGAGCATGGCGCCGACCGCCGCGCGGTCCTTCGTCGGCACGATCTGGATCGCGTCCGCGGGCAGGCCGGTGGCTTCGAGGCCGGCGCGCATCGCCTCGGCGATGGCCATGGCGCTGCGATGGCTGTCGGAGCCGGCCCGCAGGATCGCGGCGTTGCCGGCCTTGAGGCAGAGGGCTCCGGCATCCGCGGTGACGTTCGGGCGGCTCTCGAAGATTACGCCGACGACGCCGAGCGGTACGGCGATGCGCTCGATCAGCAGGCCGTTCGGGCGCTCGAAGGCGGCGACCTGGCGCCCGACGGGGTCGGCCAGCGCGCCGATCTTCTCCACCGCGTCTGCGATGGCGGCGATCCGCGCCTCGTCGAGGGTGAGCCGGTCGATCAGCGCCGGGCTCTGCCCGGCCGCCTTCGCGGCGGCGACGTCGCGGGCGTTCTCGCGCAGGATGACGGCGCGGTCGGCGCGCAGGCGCTCGGCGATGGCGCGCAACGCCACGTCCTTGGTCTCGGCCGAGGCGAGGGCCAGCTTGCGGCCGGCGGCGCGGGCGCGTTGCCCGATCTGGTCCATCCGCTCGGCGAGGTCGTCGGCCGACGCGAAGTCGGATCGCATGTTCAGGACTGGCACCGGCATCATCCCAGGTCGGCGGCCCGGCTCGAACCACCCACGAAGCTTCGACTTATCTGCATCCTCGCGGCCGGCGAAACAAGCGCTGCTGCGAAGATCGGAACATGTCGAAACAGAACGTCCAATCTTGGACAAACGGTCATTTGATCTAGAACATCGCCAAGTCGTCGCGATGCACCATCCATGCGCGCCCCGGATAGGTGAGCAGGTCGGCGATCTGCGCGCTCGGGCGCCCGAGGATCAGCGCCGCCTCCGCGCTGTCGTAGCCCACGAGGCCGCGCCCCAGGATCCGCCCGGTACGGTCCCGGATCAGCACGGCGTCGCCCCGGCCGAAGCTGCCCTCGACCCCGCACACGCCGACCGGCAGCAGGCTCGCCCCGCCTTCGAGCGCCCGCGCCGCGCCGTCGTCGATCACGAGGGTGCCGCGCGGCTCCAGCGACCCGGCGATCCAGGTCTTGCGCGCGGCCGTCGGCGTCGAGCCCGACAGGAACCAGGTGCAGCGTCCGCCCGCGACGACGCTGCGCAGCGGGTTCTTTCCGCGCCCGTCGGCGATGACCATGTGCGTCCCGCCCGAGACCGCGATCTTGGCGGCCTCGACCTTGGTCCGCATGCCGCCCCGCGACAGCTCCGAAGCGGGGCCGCCGGCCATCGCCTCGATCTCGGGGGTGATCCGCTCGACCACCGGCAGGTGGCGCGCGGCTGGATCGGTGTTCGGAGGCGCGGTGTAGAGACCGTCGATGTCGGAGAACAGCACCAGCACATCGGCGCCGATCATCGTGGCGACGCGGGCGGCGAGCCGATCATTGTCGCCGTAGCGGATCTCGGAGGTCGCCACCGTGTCGTTCTCGTTCACAACGGGAACCGCACGCATTTCCAGGAGCTTGAGCACGGTCGCTCGTGCGTTGAGGTAACGGCGGCGCTCCTCGGTGTCCTGCGGCGTCACGAGGATCTGCCCGGCGACGATGCCGTGGTGGCCCAGAGCCTCGGCCCAGTGCCGCGCCAGCGCGATCTGGCCGACGGAGGCCGCGCCCTGGCTCTCCTCCAGGCGCAGGGCGCCCGGCGCGAAGCCGAGGACGGTGCGCCCGAGGGCGATGCTGCCGGAGGACACCACCAGCACGTCGACGCCACGGGCATGCAGGTCGGCGATGTCCTCCGCGAGCGCCGCGAGCCAGGCGTGCCGCAGCCGCCCGCGGGCGCTGTCCACCAACAGGGCCGAGCCGACCTTGATGACGACGCGACGGAACTGTTCGAGGGAGGGTGTCATGGGGCCGGGATGCATGCGGGGACGAGGTCGGTGTGGACGAAGTCCTTGCCTTTGAACAGGAGCGGCACCGCATGAATCTTGGCGACCGCGTAAGAGAGGCAGTCGCCGAGATTCAATTTTGCCGGATGGCCACGGCCCTTGCCGTAACGCAGGAAAGCGTCGGCTCCCGCCTCGAACATGGCCGCATCGAAGGCCACGATGCCAATCAGACAGTCGTCGGGAAACCGATCAATCGCCCTGCGCGCCCGGCCGGGCAGCTTCTGCTTCAGAACCAAGCAGGTTTCGACGAGCGTCGGCGTTCCGATGATCACCTGCGCGCCGATGATCAGGCGCGGGAAGACATCCGCCTCCGGCACTTGCAACAGGATGGCGACGACCGCCGACGTATCGATTGCGATCAACGCCGCGAGCCTCAGATCGGAAGGCCGTGCTCATCGTACATATCGCGATGGTCGGAGGTCGCCCCGGGCACCTTATGAGCTGCGATCTCACGGACGAAGCCTCGCAAGGATTCGTAGCGGCAGCGTCGCTCCGGAGTCAGATCCTCCAAGGAGGGGACGCGCAAGGGTTGAGGCGATGGGCCCTCGCCCAGCGGCGTTTCGCGAAGCGAGGCCCGCGATGAGGCGACCACTGCGTCGTCGACCGACGTACCTCTGCGCTCGGCCAACTCTTTGGCGAGCCCCAGGGCCGCGTCGCGCTCCACGATCAGAGCTTCCATCACCGCATGCTCCACGATGACCGCGTCGATCCGACGACCATAACCGCGGTCGGACCGACCGTCATCACGGCTGCCAGGCGGGTTCCGGCACGCGCTCCGCCTCGGCGGCCGCGTCCATCTCCGCCTGCAGCGCGCGCAGGGCCTCCGGCACCCCCTGGCCCGAGGCCGAGGACAGGACGAGCGGCTTGCGCTTGGCGGCGCGCTTCAGGCGGGCGACCTGTTCCTTCAGGGCATCGGCGTCGATCGCATCGGCCTTCGAGAGCGCCACGATCTCGGGTTTGCCGGCGAGGTCCTCGCCGTAGGCTTCGAGTTCGCGCCGGATCGTCTTGTAGGCCTTGCCGGCGTGCTCGCAGGTGGCGTCGACGAGGTGCAGCAGCACCCGGCAGCGCTCCACATGGGCCAGGAACTTGTCGCCGAGCCCCACGCCTTCGTGCGCGCCCTCGATCAGGCCGGGGATGTCGGCGAGCACGAACTCGCGCGCGTCCGAGCGCACGACGCCCAAGCCCGGATGCAGGGTGGTGAAGGGATAGTCGGCGATCTTGGGCTTGGCCGAGGTCACGGTCGCCAGGAAGGTGGACTTGCCGGCATTCGGCAGGCCGACGAGGCCGGCATCCGCGATCAGCTTGAGCCGCAGCCAGATCCACTGCTCGGTGCCCTCCAGCCCCGGGTTGGCGTGCTTCGGGGCGCGGTTGGTCGAGGTCGTGAAGTAGGCGTTGCCGAAGCCGCCGTTGCCGCCCTTGGCGAGCCGCACCCGCTGGCCGACTTCCGTCATGTCGGCGATCAGGTGCTCGCCGTCGACCGCCAGGATCTGCGTGCCGGCCGGCACCTTCAGCACCACGTCGGCACCGTTGGCGCCGTGGCGGTTCGAGCCCATGCCGTGCTCGCCCTTTCGCGCCTTGAAGTGCTGCTGGTACCGATAGTCGATCAGCGTGTTCAGGCCCTCGACGCACTCGACCCAGACGTCGCCGCCCCGCCCGCCGTCGCCGCCGTTCGGACCGCCGAACTCGATGAATTTCTCGCGCCGGAACGCGACGCATCCCGCGCCCCCGTCGCCGGAGCGGACATAGACCTTGGCTTCGTCGAGGAATTTCACGGTGTCGCTCGTCTTCATGTCGGGGCGGGCAGCGGCCCGCCTCGTCCCGTTCACGCCGCGCTGTTGCGGCACTGTCCGTCGAGGTTGCGGTAGCGCACGCTGCGCAGGCCCGCCTCGAACCACGTCGTCCCGGCC
>CAZZZJ010000236.1:415-5598 GCA_964658355.1 Beijerinckiaceae bacterium | reverse complement strand
TGGCCAAGGTCGACCTCGCCTACCAGAACCTCGATTCGGTCGAGGTCGGGGTCACCAGCGTCGACCACTACTTCGACGGGCTCGGCGGAATGGGCCGGGCGGTGGCGGAAGCGCGCGGCGCCGCGGTGCCGATCTTCATCAGCGACCAGACCCGCGGCGAGGGCAAGGTGCGCTCCCTGTCCGAGCAGGTCTCGCTGGAGACCCGTACCCGCATGCTCAACCCGAAATGGACCGAGGGCATGCTCGGTCACGGCTACGAGGGGGTCCGCCAGATCGAGGCGCATCTCACCAACACCATGGGCTGGTCGGCCACGAGCGACGGCGTCGCGCCCTGGATCTACCAGCGCATCACCGAGACCTACGTCCTCGACCCGGCCATGCGCGAGCGCATGGCCGCCCTCAACCCCACCGCCTCGGCCAAGGTCGCACACCGGCTGATCGAGGCGCACCAGCGCGGCTTCTGGACTCCCGATGCGGCGACGCGCGACGCGCTGGCCCGCGCCGAGGAGGAACTCGAGGACCGTCTCGAAGGCATCACCGCGGAGGTTGCGGCATGAACATCGCGATACGAAACCCCATCGCCGCCCGCCGCGAGCCGGAAGGCAGCGTCCAGGTCTCGCTGAACGTCGCCATCGGCACGACGGCGAAGGTCTTCGCCGTCTACGGCAAGGGAGGCATCGGCAAGTCGACGACCTCGTCGAACCTGTCGGTCGCCTTCTCGAAGCTCGGAAAGCGCGTGCTGCAGATCGGCTGCGATCCGAAGCACGACTCGACCTTCACCCTGACCAAGCGCCTCGCGCCGACGGTGATCGATGCGCTCGAGGCGGTACAGTTCCACTCCGAGGAGCTGCGCGTCGAGGACTTCGTGGCGGAGGGCTACAACGGCGTGATGTGCGTCGAGGCGGGCGGACCGCCGGCAGGCACCGGCTGCGGCGGCTACGTCGTCGGCCAGACGGTGAAGCTCCTCAAGGAGCACCACCTTCTGGAGGACACCGACGTGGTGATCTTCGACGTCCTCGGCGACGTGGTCTGCGGCGGCTTCGCCTCGCCGCTCCAGCATGCCGAGCAGGCGCTGGTCGTCACCGCCAACGACTTCGACTCGATCTTCGCGATGAACCGCATCGTCGCGGCGATCCACGCCAAGGCGAAGAACTACCCCGTGCGGCTCGGCGGCGTCATCGCCAACCGCTCGGCCAAGACCGACGAGATCGACCGCTTCAACGCCGCCGTCGGCCTGGAGCGCATCGCCCACTTCCCCGATCTCGACGTCGTCCGCCGGTCCCGGCTCAAGAAACGGACCCTGTTCGAGATGGACCCGACTCCGGAACTCGAGGCCGTGACCACCGAGTACATGCGGCTCGCCGCCTACCTCTATGCCGGCGGAAAGCCGCTCTCCGCGATCCCGATGAAGGACCGCGACCTCTTCGAATTTTTGGGCTTCGACTGAGGAATCCGGCGATGAGCAGCACCTACGCCGAACGTCGCGGTGAACTGACGACCTATTTCGACCGCACGGCGGTCGAGGCCTGGGCGCGGCTCACCTCCGACGCCCCCGTCTCGAAGATCCGCGCGACGGTGCGGGCGGGCCGCGATGCCATGCGCGGCGCCCTGCTATCCTGGCTGCCGGAGGACCTCACCGGCCGGCGCATCCTGGACGCCGGCTGCGGCACCGGGGCGCTCAGCCTGGAAGCCGCGCGCCGCGGTGCCGAGGTCGTCGCCATCGACGTGTCGGCGACGCTGGTCGGCCTTGCGGCCGAGCGGACCGGGACGATCGAAGGTGGCGGGTCGATCGACTTCCGGGTCGGCGACATGCTCGACCCGAGCCTCGGCCATTTCGACCACGTCGTCGCGATGGATTCGCTGATCCATTACGGCGCCGCCGACATCGCCCGGGCGCTGGCCGCGCTCGGGGAACGCACCACCGGATCGGTGGTGTTCACGGTAGCACCGCGCACCGCACTGCTTACCGTGATGCATGCCGCCGGCAAGCTCTTCCCCAAGGGCGACCGCGCGCCGGCCATCGTGCCGATCACGCTCGGCGCGCTCGCACGGCGCGTCGGCCGCGAGCCGCTGCTGGCCGATTTCGCCTTGGCGCGCACGCACCGCGTGAACAGCGGCTTCTACCTCTCCAACGCGATCGAGCTCCGCCGGGGCCGCCCATGAAGTTCGGGCCCCGCCTGATCCAGCAGTTCGCGGCGCTCGGGCCGTCGATTCTGCCCTTCGCCGACGCGGCGACGAAGGAGCTGCCGCTCGGCCGTCTGATGCGGCTGTCGCTGTTCCAGGTCACGGTCGGCATGGCGGCGGTCCTGCTGATCGGCACGCTCAACCGCGTCATGATCGTCGAACTTGAGGTGCCGGCCTGGATCGTCGCGCTGATGCTGTCGCTTCCGTTGGTCTTCGCACCGCTTCGCGCCCTGATCGGCTTCCGCTCGGACACGCACCGCTCGGTCCTCGGCTGGCGCCGCGTGCCCTACATCTGGTTCGGCACGCTTCTGCAGTTCGGCGGGCTCGCGATCATGCCGTTCGCGCTTCTGCTGCTGTCGGGCGACACCACCGGCCCGATGTGGGCGGGGCAGGTCGCCGCCGCGCTCGCCTTCGTGCTGGTCGGAGCAGGCCTCCACACCACGCAGACGGTGGGTCTGGCGCTCGCCACCGATCTCGCCCCGGCCCATGCCCGGCCCAAGGTCGTCGCCCTGCTCTGCGTGATGCTGCTCATCGGCATGATGGTGAGCGCCGTCGCGTTCGGCCTGCTGCTTGCAGATTTCTCGAAGGTGCGACTGATCCAGGTGATCCAGGGCACGGCGCTCGTCACCATCGTGCTGAACGGCCTCGCGCTCTGGAAGCAGGAGGCGCGCGATCCGAATCGGGCGCGAGACACGGCGCAGCCGAGCTTCTCGGAATCCTGGGCGGCCTATGCTGGGCAGGGGCTGGCTCGGCGGCGCCTCGTCGCAACGGGCCTCGGCACCGCGGCGTTCTCGATGCAGGACATCCTGCTGGAGCCCTATGGCGGCCAGATCCTGCACCTCTCGGTCGCCGCGACCACGGCGCTCACCGCCTTGCTGGCGGCCGGCGGCGGGCTGGGGCTGCTGGTGGCCGCGCGCTGGCTCAACCGCGGCGGAGACCCGTTCCGGGTCGCGGCGGCGGGTGCCGTGATCGGGATCCTCGCCTTCTCCTGCGTCGTGTTCGCGGCGCCGCTCGGCTCCACGCAGATCTTCGCGGCCGGTGTCAGTCTGATCGGCTGCGGCGGCGGTCTGTTCGCCCACGGCACGCTCACCGCCTCCATGGCGAAGGCCGGGCCGGAGGATACGGGGCTCGCGCTCGGTGCCTGGGGTGCGGTCCAGGCCTCGGCCGCCGGCCTCGCCATCGCATGCAGCGGCATCGTGCGGGACGTCGGCTCGGCGCTGGCCGTCTCGGGGGCGCTCGGCGAGGGCATGAACGATCCCGCGATCGGCTACCTCATCGTCTACCACATCGAGATCGCGCTGCTGTTCGCGACGCTCGTCGCGATCGGCCCGCTCGTGCGCGACCGCAGCCTGCAACCGGCGTCCAGGGGCCGATCCCTGGCCGTTCTGTCCACCTCGTCAACCTGAGCGTCGGGAGATCGCCATGTCACCAGGAGCACTGCCCACGGGCGCACTGACCGGCTACGTCGACGTCGCGCAGATCGTCCTCTACGCCTTCTTCCTGTTCTTCTTCGGCCTGGTCTTCTGGCTTCGCCGCGAGGATCGGCGTGAGGGCTATCCCCTCGAGGCCGAAGTGACGGGCAGGCTCAAGAGCCCCGATCCGATCCTGATCCCGTCACCGAAGCTGTTCCACCTCGCTGACGGCAAGACCAAGCAGGCCCCGCAGGCCGACATGGTGCCCGACCGCAACTTCGCCGGCCGCAAGCGCGAGCCCTGGCCGGGCGCGCCCCTGGAGCCGACCGGCGCCGACCCGATGTTCGACCATATCGGGCCCGGTTCCTGGGTGCAGCGCGACAACGCCTTCGACCACACTTTCGACGGCCAGAAGCGGATCGTCCCCTTGCGGGTCGCGACCCACTTCATGGTCCACGAGGACGGTCCGAACCCGATCGGCATGAGCGTATTCGGCGCCGACAGCCAGGTCGCAGGGACGGTGTCCGACATCTGGGTCGACCGCGGGGAGAGCTTCGCGCGCTACTACGAGGTCGAGCTCGGCGCCGGCGGACGCCACGTGCTGATGCCGGTCACCTTCTGCCGCACGGGGCGGTTCTCACGCACCGTGAAGACCGAGGCGCTGCTGGCCCGGCAATTCGCAGACATCCCGTCCCACGCCGATCCCGACGCGGTGACCCTCCTCGAGGAGGAGAAGATCATCGCCTATTTCGGCGCCGGCACCCTGTACGCCACCCCCCAGCGCGCGGAGACCCTGCTATGAGCGGCCGCCGGACCCAAGATACCCCGCAAGACGTTTCCCGCGACGACACGATCCTGGACGATCGCATCCCCGAAGGCCTGCCCGAGGCGCTGCCGCCGGGCGAGCACATCCTGTGGCAGGGGCGCCCGACCGCCTTCGGCATGGCCGCGCGCCCGCTGCACGGCGGGTTCGTGGTGCTGTGGTTCGCGGTTCTGGCCGCCTGGACCATCCTGCCGGCGGCCCTCGACGGAGCGGTCCTCTCCGGCATCGAGGCCTCGTGGCCGACCTTCGCCGCCTGCACCGCGGCGCTCGTCCTCGTCGGGGGGCTTGGCTGGCTGGCGGCTTGGACCACCACCTACACCATCACCAACCGTCGCGTGGTGATGCGGATCGGCATCGCGCTGCCCGTCACCTTCAACCTGCCGCTGGCTCAGGTCGAGGATGCCGCCCTGCACAGCTTCGCCGACGGGTCCGGCGACCTGCCGCTCCGGCTCAGCGCGGGGACCCGCGTCGCCTACCTGCACCTGTGGCCGCATGCGCGCCCCTGGCGCGTGACCGAGCCGCAGCCGATGCTGCGCTCCGTCCCGGATGCGGCCGCGGTGGCCGCGCTCCTCGCCCGGGCGATCGTCGCCGCCCGCGCGCCGGAGGAGGAATCGGCGCTGCCGGTCCTCGTCGCCCGCCCGCAGGCCGCGGTGCGCCAGCCGCACCTCGTCGCCGTCGGGGCACGCTGACCGCCCGGCCATCGGGACGATGCGACGGCCGCCGCCGACCCGCGCCCGCCGCGTCCGATCCAGCGATCGGGGGCG
>CAZZZJ010000236.1:0-405 GCA_964658355.1 Beijerinckiaceae bacterium | reverse complement strand
TTTCCAGAGCAGTTCCACCTCTCCTCGCAGACTCACCTCCACCTGCAAAAGCACCCCCGAAAGCACCCGCCGGAAAACCGCTCCAAAAAAATCCGAAACGAGGATTGTCAAGCGCGCTTGACACCGTTTAACGTGAAGCCAACGAAACGGCCCATGGCCGGACACCGCGTGGTGCCGACCCGAGGACCGGTCCGAACAGACGGTGAGGGAAGCCGATGGGAGAGGTGGCGGAAGGCGGGCCGATCCCGGCGCTCGCATTGATCGGAGTCGGAGCGCTCCTCGGCTTCACCATGCTTGCGGTGATGGTCGGGCGGACCGAGCGGATCGGCCTCAGCGGAAACCCCGGCGGCAATCCCGTCGCCTCCGTCACCCTGCGCGTGCTGGATCGGCCGGACGGAACGATCC
>CAZZZJ010000235.1:4024-5630 GCA_964658355.1 Beijerinckiaceae bacterium | reverse complement strand
CGGATCGCGATGGAGCATCGGCACCAGCACCATCAGGACGTCGGAGGGATCGATCGCGTAGCGTCCGGCCAGCCGCGTCGCCGCGCGGGCGCTCAGCGCGAAGGCCGGAGCGGTCGGCCAGAGCCGCAGGGTCTCCTGCAGCACCTGCTCGACGAAGGGGAGCCGGGCCAGATCCTCCACCCGCGGCGCCTCGGTGCCGAACACCGCGTCGACCTCGGCGCGGGCGCGTGCCAGCGCCTCCGGGTGTTTCAGGAGCAGATGGATCGCGAAGGAGAGCAGGCCGCTCGTCGTCTCGTGCCCGGCGATGAGGAAGGTGACGATCTGGTAGCGGATGTTCTCGTCCGGCAGGCCCTGGCCGGTCTCGGGATCGCGTCCGGTGAGCATCGTGTCGAGGAGGTCGCCGACCGCGTGCTCGGGCTGGGCGCGGCGCTCGGCGATGAGCGCGTCGGCGACGCGATGCAGCAGGTCGATGTCGCTGGCGTAGCGCCGGGCGCCCAGGACATTGAGGCGCGAGGCGATCGCCGGCCGCCGCGACCGCGCGCCCGCTTCCTCCAGCGCGCCCGCCATCGCCGCGACGAAGGGATGGGCCTCGTTCTGGTAGAAGCTGTTGAGCCGCACGTCGAAGGCGCAGAGCGCGATGGTGTCCAGCGTCAGGCGGGTCATCTGGTCGGGCACGTCGATGACCGCGCCCGGCCCGAAGCGCTCCCAGCGCAGCAGCATCTGCTCGGCGATGTCGAGCATCCGCGGAAACATCTTGCGGATGCCGAGCGGCCCGAAGGCGGGGGCAAGCAGGCGGTGGGCCAGCGCCCAGTTCGGCTCGTCGTTATAGGCGGTGAACAGGCCGTCGCCGCCGATGTCGCGCACGTTCACCAGCGCCGCATGCAGCCGCTTCTCGAAGCGGGTCTCGTCGCAGACCTCGTCGACGAGCGCCTGCGACGACAGGATGATCACCGTGCGCGCGCCGATCGACAGCCGGAAGATCGGCCCGTGCAGGCGCGCCAGGCGCATCATGCTCTGCACGGGCGCGTGGATGTCGATGTCGGGCAGGTTGCCCAGCAGCGGCGAGGGCTTGGGCTGGGGGATCGGCTCGGGCGCGGACGACATGACGGGGGCTCCGTTACGGGCGGTTCTCGGCACGGCGCCGGCGGACGCGATTCGGCGAACGGATCATCGTCCCCCGTCGCCGAGACCGAAACCGGCATCGAACCCGTCGGCGCCGAGCATGCGCGCCACCGCGTCCGGGGCGGACCGCATCCAGAGGCACAGCAGATGGAAGGCCGCCCACGGCAGCAGGCCGTCCGGGATCGGGAAACCGGGCGTGGGGGCGACCTTCGGCCGTCCCGTCGGGGCGGTCGTCGCGAGGGATACGGACATCGGCTCGAACTCCTGTCGTGCGGCGCGGGAAGACACGGTCAGCACCCGGTGCAGACGGCGGTGCGGATCAGCCGGTCGAGGCGGCGGCTTTCCGCGTCGAGGCTGGGCTTGGTGCCGCCGCGGGCATCGAGGGCGGCGCCGGCCGGCTTGGTCGTGCCGCGCGCCGTGACGGTGCGGAAGCTCGGAATGCTCCGGAGCGCGGGCGCCGGCATCGGCGCGGACAGGGCGGCCG
>CAZZZJ010000235.1:0-3924 GCA_964658355.1 Beijerinckiaceae bacterium | reverse complement strand
TCGAAGGGCACGACCGCCATCACGTGGCCGTCCGGCATCTTGATCACGTTGAACTGCTTGCCGGTGGCCTTGTCGGTCGCCATCGCGACCATGAGCTGCATCGGCTCGAACGGCGTCACGACGAAATCGTGACCCCAGGCGCCGATCAGGCTCGACAGGGAGGCCGTGGCCGCCCCCGTGCCAGCGAGAAGGGCGACGGCTGGCAGAATCGCGCGCATCATGGTGGATCACTCCCGGTTCGTGGGTGGGACTTCGCGGGCGCGGGCCGGGCGGTTACGGGAATCGTCGGGTGCCGCGCGCGATCGCGGGCACCGTAACCGAGCGCGGGCCGCGACCGAAGGGTCGCCAGGGCGAAGAGGGCCTTCGATGACATCGTCTCCGATCCGGCGCCCTTCGGCGTCGAGCCTGGCCGGCATGCCAGCCCGATGAGCACGGGGCGGGCTCCGTCTCGGGGAAACGCGCGGCGGCCCGGCCGCCACGTCCGAGGGGTCGTCGTCGGGCTCTGGCGCTGGACCCTCCACGCGCTGCGCACGGCCTCCCGCATCGCCGTCGCGATGGTGCTGGCCGCCCTCGGGATCCTGTTCCTGAACTACGTCGTGCTCTCGACGGACAAGGCGCGCGCGTATCGCGATCTCGACCCGGGCCTCGCCGAATGCCGCGACGGCCTCGCGCGGGGCTGGACGATCCTGGCCGATACCGGGCGCGAGACCTTGCGGAAGGCGATGCCGTCCGACGGCGACGGCTGGGTCGACGCCAGCAACGACGAGAGCGCCGTCGTCGCGGCGGACGGGCGCTGGGCGACGCGCCTGCGCTGCGCGCTGCAGCGCCACGTCGTCCCGGCCCGCGAGCCCGGCGGACGCGACCTCTCCTATCATCTCGGCTTCATCGAGTTCCAGGAGGACGGCGAGCCCTACGCGCTGGTCTCCCGCGAAGGGGCGAGCGACGCGGCCATCGACAGCGCGATGCTCCGCCACGCCATGGACGACGAGATGCGGGCCAAGGGCATGCCGGCCACCAGGGTCAAGCCGGTCATCACCCAGCTGGACGCCCTGAAGACGCACCTCGCGCACGGCGCGCACTACGTGATCGCCTTCGTCCACGGCTGGCGGCACGACGCGCGGATCGGCGACGGCAACGTGGCGGACCTGCGCCTCTATGCGGCCCACGCCGCGCGTTTCCTCGCGCAGCGCTGCCCGAGCGACCCGAGCGTGTGCGACATGGACGTGACGGCGATCTATGTCGGATGGCGCGGCGCCCGCGTGGACGAGCGCGGCCTGCGGACCTGGTTCGGCGACGCGGTGGGCGGGTTCTTCGGCGGCCTGTCGGCCGGGGCCACCCTGTTCGACCGGAAGCCGGTGAGCGAGGCGATCGCGCCCGGGGCGATCTCGGCGCTTCGCACGATCGAGACGACGCTCAGCGCGCCGGGCGCGCACAACAAGCTGATCGTGGCCGGGCACAGCCTCGGCGGCAACATGCTCGCCACCGGGCTGAAGGACGACGTCGTCAAGGCGGTGCGCCGCCACCGCTTCGGCGAGACGCTGCCGCCGGTGCTCGGCAACCTCGTGGTGCTGATCAACCCGGCCTCCGAGGCGAGCAAGTGGACCGCGATCCAGCGCGAGGTCTGGTCCCACCTCGCCGACCATGCCGACGCGCACACGCCGGCCTCCGAGGTCGTACGGGACGACGGCTCCTTCCCCGCCGACCAGCGGCCCGTGCTGATGTCGGTCACCGCGGCCCTGGCCTTCCCGGCGGGCGGCCTTCGGCCCGGCGACTGTGCCTGGATCGGCCTCGATGTCGACGACGGGTTCGCCGCCGCACGCAAGAGGATCCGGAGCCGGCTCGCCGCGACGGACGGCATGTTCGATGCCGGCGTCGACTACGACTGGGCGACCCACGACCTGTTCCCGACCTTCAAGTTCGACTTCCGCCCCGCGGCGGGCTTCCTCGACCGGGTGGCGGCGCGGTTCGAGGGCCGCCAGCCCCGCGGCGAGAGCTGCACGCCGCCGCCGCCCGTCGACCTCTGGACCGGGCTGACGACGCTGCCGCTGCGGACCCTGTCGCTGCTGGCCGCGACCTTCCCGTTCCAGAACACCGCCCGGGAGGATTCGCACACCATCGGCAACTTGGACCCGCCGCGCCCGGCGGCCGGCGTGCTCGCCGACGCCCAGCCCTCGGCTGCGCCCTTCGGCACCACCCACGAGCTCATGGGCCTCGACGCGCCCGGCCTCGAGCGGCACCATCCCTACGCGACGCTCGCGGATGCCGCCCTCGATTGCCCGCGCTCGGACCATTGGCTGACCCGCGCGCGGCAGGCGCGCGCCGACCGGCGCGGCAACTTCTGGGACAGTGCCGACCTCGCGCCGGGCGCCTCGGGCGAGAATGGACCGGCCGCGCGCTTCCTGCACGGCCTCCAGCTCACCGGCATCGCGCCGATCACCCGACCCAACGACCCGTTCTGGAACGTCCGCGCCTTCGACAACGCGCTGTCGCGCCACGACGGCTATCGCCTGTCGTCCTTCATCTGCGCCCTGAACCAGCTCGTTCTGGACGACATCACCGACGCGCCCGCGTCGATGAGCGATCATCGCGATGCGCCGGTGCCCTAGCGGTCGGGCCGCGGCCGGCTGACGAGGGCCCGCGCATCGGCCTCGAGAGCGCGGGCGGACCGAAAGCTCGGGCTTGGTCCCGTCCGCGTCCGGTCGATGTCGTTCAAGATCCCGGGGCCGGGCCGAAGCAGCGCCCCGCCCCCGCCGGCCGGAGATGGTCCGAGCGTCGAATCGCCCTGAGCCCGGCCCCTACCCCTGCATCGCGCGCTGGAACGCTTCGGAGAAATCCGGGTGCCAGCGCGAGAGCGCCGGGCGGTTCTCGATGATGTCGCCGGCCGCCCACGCGATCCGGCGCTCGTCCTGGGCGCGGGTGGTCTCGTTGTCGGGGCACAGGACGTAGAAGTCGTTCGACGCCATCCGCTCCAGCAGGAAGGCCACGGTCTCCTCGGGCGTCCAGGCGCCGGACGGCTTCTCGGCGACGCCGCGGGCCTTGGTCAGACCGGTGTAGACGAAGCCCGGGATCAGCAGGTGCGCGCTGGTGCGGCAGCCTTCGCGGCTGCGCAAAGCGTGCGCGAGCGCCTCGGCCGCCGCCTTCACGCCCGCCTTGGAGACGTTGTAGGGCGTGTTGCCCGGCGGGGTGGTGATGCCCTGCTTCGAGCCCGTGACGACGACGGCGCCCGGCCTCTGGCCCGCGATCATCCCCGGCGCGAAGGCCTGGATGCCGTTGATCACGCCCCAGAGGTTGGTGTCGAGGATCCGCCGCCACGTCGCTTCGTCCGAGAACAGCGTCCCGCCGGCCTCGATGCCGGCGTTCAGCATCACCACGGCCGGCGGCCCCTCGGCCGCGACGGCGTGCGCGAACGCGTCCATCGCGGCGCGCTCCCCGACGTCGAGGGCGAAGGCGCGGACCTCCACGGCGGCGAGCTTCGCCACCTCGGCACGGGCGGATTCCAGGACCTCGCCGGGGAGGTCGGCGAGCCACACGTTCAGGCCGGCCCGCGCGAACGCCTGCGCCGCCGCGAGGCCGATGCCGCTGGCCGCCCCGGTGACGACGGCCGCGCGGCCGGGTTCGATCGCTGGATGGGTCATGAATGCCTCGAACTGCTCTCGCGGTGAGGGTGGGGCGGGCGCACGGATTGTCGAGGGCGAACACGAGGCGGAACCGCGTGCCCTGGCCTTCGACGGCGGCCTCTGCCACCTTCCGGCACCCTGATCGTCCGGGAGTCGCTCGCATGCCCGCCCTCGCAGCCGCCCTCCCGCTTTGCGACGCGGCCGACCCCCATGAAGATGCGAACGCTTCCGCACCGTATCCGATGAGCCGCCGCCGCTCCCCTCCCCCCTCTGCGGGGGAGGGTGGGCCTCGCGTGAGCGAGGGTCG
>CAZZZJ010000234.1:0-5632 GCA_964658355.1 Beijerinckiaceae bacterium | reverse complement strand
TCGCCTCGCTCGGCAGGCTCCGGTCGGAGCGCTGGGTCAGCTTGCCATTCTTGCGAATGGCCCACTGATACGAGCCGCCATCGGCCTTGGGGGGAATGATCTCCAGGGAGTACGGATGAATGTTGGTTGCTGTCTCGCTCATGCGCTCATTATGCCACAGACGCGGTGCCAGACCAAGTAGGGACTCGAACATGGGATGCGGAGGCCGCCTCGGACGGTCCGCACAGGCCGGTTTCCGATGCAACGATCCCGACGGTGGACACGTGTGCCGGACGCTCGATCGGCTTTTCTCTCGTGGATGATGGGTCGCGCGAGGCCCAGATCTGCGGCTTTCAATGGATCCGAATCCCGTCGGATCGCAGCTCGGCCCCCAGGCCTATCGCGCCTTCTCGTGCTCGCCGAGGCCCACGGCCTTGTAGTCGTAGGTCGGGTAGAACTCGGTCCGGTAGGCCCCCCAGGCGCTATCCTCCAGCACGCGGTTGAGCTCTCGGATGCGGCTGGCCGGTAGGCGCAACACGACGATCTGGCCGATGCCCATCACGACGTTCCACGACACGACCTCCATGCCGGGCGGTGGGAAAGCCTTGTAGAAGCCCTGCTTGGCGAGCTGCGCGTTCAACTCGGCGAGCGGACGCGACTGGTCGTGCCTCAGGAAGACCGTGAGCAGGATCGCGTTGTCCGGCGTCGCGGCCGCGCTGCCCGATGGCGGCGCCGCGACGGTCTGGGCGGCGGCGCGAGGCGCATCGGCGATCCAGAGCGTCGCCGCCGCCGTCAAGATTGCAAGCGGCCAAGCCGCGGATCGGGGTCGTCGCATCGCGTCTCTCCTGCAGGCATTCGGCGGCGTTTGGAGACGCCACGGACACGGAACCATCGTCTCGGGGCCTCAAGCCCGGAAACATGCTCAACGGTCCACGACGGCGCGCTTCGCGGGTGCGGCCCCCCAGCTCGTCGCCTCGATGCGCGCCGTGCCCCAGCCCGTCCCGACGGCGATCGAGAGCGGCAGCAGCAGCCCGCTTTCCGTCGCCGGGGCGAGGCGCACGCGCATGTCGTCGTTCTCGGACATCCGACGCACGGACGATCCCTTGGCGCGGTGGCCGGCAACCGGAATCCAACGGATCCGGCAATCGAGCGCGGGCCCGCGATAAGGTCCGGTCGCGACCTGCACGACCGTGCCGCGCGACAGCGCGATGTCGGCGCGCGTGGCGCCATCGAAGACCGGGATCCGCCGATCGCACATCGTCGGTGTCAGCGGGCCGGGACCGACCTGGACGGCGAGCATGCCGATCGGATCGGTGACCGCGGTCGTGTCGGCGACCGTCACGGGAACGCGATCGGGTTTCGGCTGCGGCTCCGGTTCCACCTCGGCCTTCCGCACCGAGCCCGAATCGAAAGTCACCTGCACGCGAACCGGCGCGGTGCCGTAGTGGCTGTCGATCCGGAACGTACTCGGTACCGTGCCGGCGGGGGACAGGCGCCCGGCCGACCGCGCCGTGCCGTCACCCTGGAAGAACCAGCCGGCGAGCCCTGTCAGCCGGCCGCTGAGCCCGATCGCGTAGCGCTCGCTCGTGAGGTCGGCGGTGAGGTCCGCGGTGCCGACGCCGAGGTTGAGGAAGCTGAGGCTGTACGTGACGACGACGCGCCGTGCCGCTTCCGCGCGCGCCGCCGTAGGCGCCGAGATTGCCGAAGCGATGGCGACGGTCGCCGAGAGGGTTCTCAGAAGGGTCGTCGCGAGAGCGGACCGCGCGAGCGACGGACGGGATCGATCCGGCAGACGCACGCGCCTCACCCTTTCCCTCTCATGCCGGCAACCCACGCCCTGGGCCGCGACTTTGCGCCCGGACATCGAGACGGCGCACGCAGGATCCGAGCGTAATTCAACCTCATCGACCGGTCGAGGCGCGGCGAACGCCTCATGCCGGAGGGCCGCGATCGATCCCGACCACTGCGGTCCCCGACGATGCAGTCGATCGATTCTCGGGGCTTCGACCCATGCAATCTCATGGTTTGCCGAGTGAACCTCCGGTGTCCCCGCCCGTTGCCGTGCGACCGCGCCCGCACTGGACATATTGATGACTCGCACGCCGATCGCTCTCGCCGCTCTCGCCTTCCTCCTGGCCGGGCCCGCCTCGGCTCAGGTCGTGACGGGCGGTGCCGGGAATACCGGTGTCGCGCCACCTCCCGGCATCGGCGGCGTCGGTGCCGGGGCGCGAGACCTCGGCCCGAGCCCGATCACCCGCGGAAACGAGGCGAATCCCAGCAACGCATCCGTCCCGGGCACGACGCCGAACGTCAACATCGGCGGGACGCCCACCAGCGGGCCCCCCGGTACCGGCGGTGCGGCGGGCGGCCCCTCGCTCGGACGATAGCGCGCCGCGCGGGGCCAACCGAGAACGCTTCGTGTGATCGAGTTCGCTCAGCATGCAAGAGGCGCATCACGCCGCTACGGGCATCGTCGAGCTCCCATGCCGTATTCGCGTCGCGGCGCACAGGGCTCGGCGCGATGATCGGTGTCTTTCGCAGGGGCGAAGGACAGGAGCATCCGTCTTCGACAGGCCCGACATCATATGGTCGGCACGGCGGTGGCCCGAGCGGCGATACGTCGCGTTCGGCAGAAGGACCGAACGTGACGCACCGGTTGGTGCCGGACTGCATTGAACCCTGGAGCAGGGCCCCGGTCCCGATTTCATCCCGGACGTGGGTGAGGCGTGAATGGAAACCCAAGGGCTCGCTCCGTCGCCCGGCAGGGAGGAAGTGGACACGCGCGACAGCCTGGGTGGGCTACAGATCTGCGGCCTGTGACCCGTAAGCCTGCGCCTCCTGGGCCATGCGGCCGACCAGTGCCTCACGCCTGGCCTGACGAATAAGAATGCGGGCGGCAGCCCGGGCGTTCGCCGCCCTCGACGCGCCGCTTGGGGCTCCGTCGCGCAGGGCGCGCCAGGCCAACTTGCGGAACCAATGTACGTTCGCGATCGCCGTCGTTCGGCGGCTCATGGGGCCGCCGACGTCAAGCGGTTGTTCCGTCATCAGTGGGGCCATGGTCTCGATCCCGGATCGCGGGCCTCCACGTGTCCATGAATGGCACAAGAAATGGCGACCGCGCGAAGATTCGGCAAGAGCGATGCCGGTGGCGGCGTGCCGAATTCAGATGTCGGTGCTTCTGTGAATCGATTGCCGACTGTCACCGCGGCGTCGGCGTCTGAATTCGGGCCTGACCCGACGAGGCTTCCGAAGTGAATGCACTGGCCGGCCACCGGCCGGACGGCCTAGCGGGCGGATGACCGCTCGACGGGCGGAATTCTCGCGGGGCGACGCTGCGACGAGCGACCAGACCGCATTGCCGCCGCCAGTTCGACCCGATCGATCGTGCCTCGTCGCTCGGTTCCTGTCAGGCCGGATCAAGGAACGAAGCCGTGCCCGCGCACTTCTTCGAGAGACTTCCTCTCGAAGCAGGTGAGCGCCATGGACGACGATCGGGTTTGGACTTTCGAGAAGAGCCTGTGGGACGGCAGTCCGGAGCACTACCGCGAGCTCGTGGACGAGGTCTGCCTGATGGTGCTGCCGCAGCCGCCTTTCGTTCTGAGTGGCCGGGAGGCGATCGAGGCCGTCGCCCACACACCCCGCTGGTCTGAGGTCGCGTTCACGGATGGGCGGATCGCCCGGCCGGACGAGGGCCTCATCGTGGTCGCCTACCATGTCGCGGTCTCCCGCGGCGACGACACATACGAGGCGAATTGCACCTCGACGTATCGTCGACTGTCGCACGAAGTCTGGCGCGTCGTTCAACATCAGCAGACGCCGCCGCTCGTCGTGCCCGGTACGGCCCGGAAGGCGAGCTGATCCGGCGCGGCGCCGCAATCCGTCGATCGATCAGCAGCGGTTTCCGCCGGCGGTCTGGCCGTACTGCTTGACCGGGAAGTTCTGCTGGTTGGCGTTGCCTTCGGCGGCCGAGCTCATCCGGCAGTTGGCCGGGTCGCGATGGAAGCCGGCACGAGTGCCGACGAACGAGCCGGTCGTCTCGACCACGTGGGGCGCGAAGCCGGTGTAGCGGGAGGGATCGTCGTAAGCCATCGCGGACGGGATCGAGGCAACGCCAAAGATAGCGGCGGCGGCGATGGCGGCGATACGGGTCTTCATGGTGATAGCTTGGCTCCTGGGCAGGACGAAACCCGGTTCGGGTGCGGTTCCTTTTGTCCGATACTCAGGTGGGGAGCCGAACGCGTCTTCGACGTGATGCCGCACACGCATCGAAGCGGATTAAATTCGCCGCGATCCCATTGCCTCGTTCGTCCAGAAGCCTCTTGCCGAGAGATGGCGCGTTGGCGTTGCCAAGCGGCTTGGCGCGGCGACGAAATCCGTTGGACGAAGCGCCGTCCGGCAATCCATGGGCCGCCTGACCGCAACGTCGGGGATGACGACCCAACCGATCCGTGCTGGGATTGCGAAGGTGCGACCCGATCCGTGCTCGACTTGGCTCGGCCGGTGACCGGATCCAACGGGATTCGCGGAGAATACTTAGACACGGCACGATTGCAAATTTGGTATCGTTAACAACCTGTGATTTAAGTGCGCCGCTTGGGAGGCCAGCATGCAACCATCGGAATGCTGCATTTTTCGAATTGTGATCTCATCGGCAATCGGGCTGATGCTGACGGCGTTGCTGCTGTGGACATACTCACCGGTCCTCGCGGTCTTGTCGGCACCGATCGGCGGATCGGTCGCGGCCATCACGGCGATGATCGTGTTTCAGGCGGCACGACCGTTCGTCTCGTCCGAGCCGATCGGATTGGATCCTCGCAGCGACTATTTCGCCCGACGGATCCATTTCCTCTGACGCACTTCGCTGCGCGGCGAGGCGGACCGCCGCTCGGAAACGCCGCGGATGCAGGCAGCGTCGTCATCGTCGGGCTCGCCGCGTCGGACCCCGAATTCTGCGAGCCCGACACATTGTGGATCGGTGGGGCGCATGATGCGGTCCGACGATCCGTCTCGACGCGTCGGGCATGCGTACGTCCTTCAGGGCATCGAGCGGGCGCAGGCTACGGGTGCCGATACGGCGTCCGACGGCTTGCGGACCGTGTGTCGCCGCGGTCCTCGATCAGCCCGATGCCGACTTGGAGCGGATCGCCCCCGCCGAAAAGCCCGCACGGCCGCCAGCAGGCCACGCCACGCCGCGCGATAGCTGCGCCCCCAGCCCGCTCCCGGTCGTACCGGATACCTAAGCGCCCGACCTGCGTGACCGGCCGACGCCCGTCGGCGACATCCTCGCCACCGCGCGCATCTGCTAGAAGCAGGCTGATCGGCGTTGTCGCCGAGACGGCTTCGAAGGCGCGGACGGATGCCCTACCCGACAGCGATCCTGTTCACGCTCGCGCTCTTCACGGTAGGGTTGGCGCTGATCGGGTGGTGGCAGGACCCGGAGGCATCGCCGTTCGGGGCGTGGTTCGTCGCGAAAATCACCGAAGGCGGCCTCTGGACGGGCCTCCTCCTGTTCCTGGTCGCCGTCGGGTTTTATACGTGGCGGGACTGCAGGGCGAAACGATGAAGCCCGACAAGATCATGGAGGTCGAGCGCCTCTCCTCCGCGCTCGCCGCTCGGGTCCGCTACGCCCAGATGGTGCAAGGGCCGATCCTGC
>CAZZZJ010000233.1:0-5648 GCA_964658355.1 Beijerinckiaceae bacterium | reverse complement strand
TCCAGCACGTAGACCCGGTCGGCGTGCGGGAGCGCGAACGTGACGTTCTGCTCGCCGAGCAGCACCGTGATCGGCGTGGTCTGGCGCAGGCGCTCCAGGGCTTTCGAGAGCAGTTCCAGGATCACCGGCGCCAGGCCGAGCGTCGGCTCGTCGAGGATCAGCAGCCGTGGCCGCATCATCAGCGCCCGGGCGATGGTCAGCATCTGCTGCTCGCCCCCGGAGAGCGTGCGGGCGCGCTGCGCCTCGCGGGCCTTGAGGATGGGGAACAGCTCGTAGAGCCACGCGCGCTGCTTGGCGCTCTCGGACTTGGGGAAATGCTGGCCGCCGAGGTCGAGATTCTCGCGCACGCTCAGGTCGCCGAACAGCTCGCGGGTCTCCGGCACCTGGACGATGCCGGCCCGGGCGATGGCCGCGGGCTTCATCCGGGCGAGATCCTGGCCGTCGAACCGGATCGTGCCGACATGCGGCACGAGGCCCGAGATGGCGTTGAACAACGTCGTCTTGCCGGCGCCGTTCAGGCCCACCACCGAGACGAACTCGCCCTCGTGGACGTGGATCGAGGCGCCGCGCAGGGCCTGCGCCTTGCCGTAGAGCACGTCGACGGTCTCGACGGTCAGCAGCCGATCGGGCCTGAAGGCTGCCGCCGGCCGGGCCGCCGTCTCGATGCTGCCGCCGAGATAGACCCGGCGCACGGTCGGATCGGCCATCACGGATCGGGCCGAGCCCTCGGCGATGCGCTCGCCGAGATACATGGCGAAGACCCGGTCCACGATGGCCGAGACGCTCTTCACGTTGTGGTCGACGAGCAGCACGGCCTTGCCCTCGTCGCGAAACCCTCGGATCAGCTCGGAGAAGGCCGCGACCTCGCCGCTGGTCAGTCCGGCGAAGGGCTCGTCCACCAGGACCACCCGGGGATCGCGGGCGATGGCCTTGGCGAGTTCCAGCCGGCGCAGATCCGCGAAGGGCAGGGTGCCGGGGCGCCGGTCGACGACGCCGCCGAGGCCGACGCGCTCGGCGATCTCGTTCGCGCGCCGCGCCACGTGGGGATCGGCGGCCAGCCGGATCAGGCTGTCGGGCAGGAGCGCGAGGCTGATGTTCTCCAGGACGGTCTGCCGCTGGAGCGGCCGCGCGTGCTGGAACACCAGGCCGATCCCCGACCGCGCCACCCGGTGGGCCGGCATCCCGCCGATCTCCCGGCCGTCGAGGCGGATCGAGCCGGCGCTCGGCCGTTCCAGCCCCATGATGAGCTTCATCACGGTGGACTTGCCCGAGCCGTTCGGGCCGATCAGGCCCAGGATCTCACCGGGCCGCAGGTCGAGGTCGACGTCCTTGACGGCGACGAGGCCGCCGTAGCGCTTGGTCAGGCCGCGCACGGTGAGACAGGGCTCGGCCGGGATGGAGTCGGGGGCGACCGTCTGCAGCGGCGTGGGCCTCAGGGCGGCGGTCATCGGGTACCCCGGAAGGACGCGAGGCCGAGCAGCCCCGAGGGCACGAACAGGATCACCAGGAGCGCCACGGCCGAGACCACGAAGGTCGAGAGACCGCCGAGCGGGCGCAGCACCTCGCCCGCCGCAATCAGGAACACGGCGCCGAGGGCGGCACCCACGATGGTGCGCCGGCCGCCGAGCACCGCCGCGATGATCACCTGCACGCCCACCGCCGTGTCGACCAGCGTGCCGACCGAGGCGGTGCCCATGTAGAAGACCACCAGTCCGCCCGCGAGGCCCGAGAAGGCGGCGCTCACCGCGAAGGCCGCGAGCTTGTGCTTGGCGACGTTGAAGCCGAGCGCCCCGGTCACCACCGGGTCCTGACCGGCCGCCTGGAGGATCAGCCCTGCGGGCGAGCGGGCGATGGCCGTGAGGATCAGGCCCGAGACCGTCATGAAGCCGAGCGCGAGCCAGTAATTGGTATCGGCGTCGATCGAGATGACGTCCGGCACGGTCAGGCCGATCTCGCCGCCGGTGAGGCCGGAAAACACGACGATCATGTTCTGCAGGAGAAGGACCGCGACCAGGGTGATCAGCCCGAAATAGGGGCCGCGGACCTTCAGCGCCGGCAGCGCCAGGGCGAGGCCGCCGACCACGGCGAGCAGGGTCCCGGCCGCGAGGCAGTAGGGGATCGGCAGCGCGTAGCGGTTGTTGAGGATGCCGGCGCCGTAGGCCCCGAGCCCGATCAGGAAGGTCGGGCCGAAATTGACCTCCCCGGCGAAGCCGAAGAGGAGGTCCCAGGCCATGGCGAACACGCCGAAATAGTAGGCGATGGTGAGAAGGCCGAGGATGTAGCCGGAGACGTACCACGGGAGGGTGGCGGCGAGCAGGACGGCGACGACCGCGATCCAGAATCCGGGGTTTGCGAGGAGCTTCATGGATTTGCCAGACCAGAACCGACCATGACGAAACCGATCCCCCGAAGCGGTACGAACGAGCCTCGGGTCCCCCCCGCGGCGCGGGAGAAGGGAGTCGTCGCGCGACCGGTGAAGTGCCTTCTCCCGGATCCGCCCATCACCGTCGTCCCAGCAGGCCCTGCGGGCGCAGGTACATGACGGCGACGAGGAGCAGCAGCGCCGGGATCACCCGGTAGCCGGGGGAAATCAGGTAGGCGGTGGCGGTCTCCAGATAGCCGACCACATAGGCCGCGATCAGCGAGCCGGTGACGCTGCCCAAGCCGCCCAGCACCACGATCGAGAAGGCGCTCGCGGTGAGCGGCCCGACCGAGTAGGACGAAACGCCAAGGAACATGCCGAGCAGCACACCGGCGATGCCGGCGAGCAAGCCGTAGATCGCCCAGACCGCCACGTAGATCCGCCCCATGTCGTGGCCGAGGAGCGTGACGCCCCGCGGATTCATCGAAGCGGCGAGCAGGACCTTGCCGGCGCGCGCCCGGTTCACGAACAGCCAGAGCAGCGCGATCACCACCCAGCAGATCACCGCCGTGAAGAGTTCGTTCTTCGGCGTGCGCACGCCGGCGATCTCGATCACGCCATCCACGATCGGCAGCACGGTCTTCGGCGTGTCGGTGAAGAAGTAGGCCACCAGCTCCTGGATCATGATCCCCCAGAGCAGCGTGCCGGTAAGCACGAAGATTTCCTTCTCTTCGCGGGGGATCGCCTTGCTCCGCTCGATCGGCGCGACGACCGCGAAATAGGTCAACATCGCCCCGGCGAGCCCGCACAGGATGCCGATCGCCGCCCCTGCATAGGAGCCGAGACCGAACAGCGCGGAGGCTGCCCAGGCCGCCACGGCGGCCATGACCATCAGGGCGCCGTGCGTGAGATTCAGGACGCCCGAGACCCCGAAGATCAGGGTGAATCCCATCGCGCCCAGCGCGTAGAGGGCCGAGATGGCGAAACCGTCGACGAGGATCTGAAGGCCGATCACCGCGCTCTTCCCGCTCGGCCTACTGGACCGCCGGCTTGACCGCAGGAGGCAGCACCAGCTTCCCGTCGGCCGCCTCCTTCGGCCAGATCGCGACCTGCTTGCCGTTCTGCCACTGCCCGAGCACGCCGGTCATCAGACCGGGACCGTACTGGATCGAGTGGGTGAAGAGCTCGTCCTTGCCGTAGAACTTGATGTGCCCGACCGTTCCGACCCAGTCGGTCTTCTCCAGCGCCTCGACCAGCCTGTCGGCCTCCGTGGAGGCCGCGCGCTTGATCGCGTCCGCGACGTAGTAGGTCGCGTCGTAGGCCATGTAGCCCGCGTAGGACGGCGCGCCGCCGAAGCGCTGGGTGAAGGCTTCGGTGAACGGGTTGGTCTTCTCGGTGAGCGCCATCCCGGGCACGGCGACGCTGCTGAACAGCACACCCTGCGCGGCGCCGTTGGTGTTGGCCCAGAAGGTCGACGCGGTCGCCTGGCCGCTGATCCCCGTCATGGCGATCGGCACCTGCTGGTTCTGCCACTGAACGGTCGGCTGCACGCCCACATGGGCGATGCCGGTGACGATCAGGTCGGGCTTGGCCGCCTCGATCTTGTTGTAGATCGGCGTGAAATCGCCGGTGGCGGGCGAGAAGCGGACATGCTCCACCACCGTGAGCCCGGATTTCGGCAGGCATTCCTCGAAGCCGGCATCGAGAGGGCGCGTCCAGGCCGCGTCCTCGCTCATGATCGCCACGGTCTTGGCCTTGAGCGCCCCGACCAGAACCTCCTTGGTCGAATCGCAGACGCCCTGCGCCAAAGCGTGCGAGGTCAGGTAGCCATGGAAGGTGTACTTGTTGCGCGCGTAGTCCTTGTGAACCGCGACGCTGATTTCGTTGGACGCGGCGCCCGGCGTGATCATCGGCGTCTTGAGCCGGGCCGCCCAGGGCATCAGCGCCAGCACCACCTCGGAGATGTAGCTCGCGATGACGATGTTGACCTTGTCCTCGGAGACCGCCCGCTGGAAGGCGCGAACCGCGTCGGAAGCCGAGGACTTGTCGTCGTAGGTGACGACTTGGATCTGCCGGCCGTCGATGCCGCCCTTGGCGTTGATTTCGTCGGCGGCAAGCTGCACCGCCTGCGGGATCGAAGCCCCCGCCACCGACTGCGCCTCGGCGATCACCCCGATCTTGATCGGGTCGGCGGCGCGCGCCGGTCCCGCGAGGATGGATCCCGCCGCCAGCAACGCGGGCAGCATGCGCCGGATCTGAACGCGCCCGGAGACGGCGCAAGCGAGCTCGGACATCGGCGTTTCCTCTCTCGGCGCCCGAATCTTTCATTCGCGGGCTTGAGGACGAGTGTAGCCGGGGGAATACGGATCACAAGGGGCGGACGGCCCAAAACAGGTAAGGTTTCCCAGGAGCCGTTCGCTCCGTCATCCGACGCGCCGGTGCGGCGAGGTTTCACGACACCCGCGCCGTCCGCCGAGGGACGTCCGCGAAGACGGGCGGCAGACAGGTGAGGACCGCTCGCTCCGCCGTCCCGTGCGTGTCCCTGGCCGCCGAGCATCTCCTGCACGGGCACGCGCTCGGCTCGTGCAGGCGCTCGAACCCGTGTGCGCCTTTCCGGCCGGCACCCGGCCGTAGCGGAAGGCCAGCACGCCACGCTGGCGAGACAGCAATGTCGGCAACGCCTCGGCGAGGACCACGCCGCCCCGCACCTCAGGCGCAGGCTCAGCGTGCCCGCGCCGTTCATGGCGCCGGTGCGTTCCGTAATGGTGGCGAGGAGGTCGCGTTCCGCGGTGCGCTCGGAGACCGGCCGCTCCCGCCCAGATCGTAGGATGATAAACTTATTAGACGGGATTCCAAGCCACTTGCGCCCGGTCTGGATCTTGGAATAGTTCTAACTTGTGAGCATCGAACGTGACCCAGCACGGATCTGGCGTTCCCTCACCCCGGGGCAGAGGGGCATGCTGCTGCGGCTCGGACGCGACGGGGCCCTGCGTTCCCTACGCCCCTGGGAGATGCGCACCGTGCGCTCCCTTCTGGACCGCGGCCTCGTCACGTCGAGAGCGCCCGACCGCACCGCTTCAGGCATCTGGTTCCTCAGCGCGAAGGGGCGTCGCCTGTCGCCGGGGGACCTGTCCGATCAGGACGTGACGAAGACCCGGCCGGCCCCGGCGAAGACGGCCGCGGACGCCGCTGAGATGCCGCGATGACCTCGAACACCGCGCGCGCCACCGGCGCCGGGACGCAACGAACCGAAACCTACGACCGAGCCACCATTGCCCTGCACTGG
>CAZZZJ010000232.1:0-5662 GCA_964658355.1 Beijerinckiaceae bacterium | reverse complement strand
CGAGCCCGTCAGGGCGCAGGTGATCACGGTCTTCTGCGACATCGCCGTCTCCTCAGATCATCCCGCCGTCGACCACCAGCGTCTCGCCAGTGATGTAGGCCCCGCCTGCGGCCAGGAAGAACATCGCCTCGGCGATGTCCTCGGGTTCGGCCAGGCGCGCCATCAGGGTGTTGGCGACGGTCGCCGCCTTGCGCTCCTCGGGCCAGTTCGCGGTCCAGGGCGTGGCCACGAGGCCCGGCGCGACGGCGTTGACGCGCACGTCCGGGGCGAGTGCCCGGGCGAGCGAGCGGGTCAGGTTCACGAGCCCGGCCTTGCTCGCCGAGTAGGCGATGCTGGAGCCGCGCCGCCCGAGACCGGCCACCGAGGCCGTGTTGACGATCGAGCCCCGCCGGGCCTTCAGGGCGGGGACCGCGGCCCGCGCGCAGCGATAGGGGCCGACGAGGTTCGTCGAGAGGATCGCGTTCCAAAACTCCTCGGTCATCGCGTCGAGGTCCTCGAAAGCGATCGGCGCCTGGGTCCCCGAGGTGCCGGCGTTGTTGATCAGCACGTCGAGGCCGCCGAGCGTCGCGATCGCCTCGGCCACCATCGCCTCGGCCTCGCCGGGGCGGGAGACGTCGCCGGCGACGGCGGTGACGGAGAGGCCGTCGGCGCGCAGGCGCTCGGCGGCCTCCGGGCCGCGGGAATCGTCGGCGAGATGGTTCAGGGCGACCGAGGCCCCGTTGCGCGCAAACAGCGTGGCCGCGGCCAAGCCGATGCCCGAGGAGGCCCCGGTGACGAGGACGGCTTTTCCGCTGAGGTCGGCGCTGATCATCGTGTGCTCCCGTGTGCGATCGAAGGTCGGCGGCCGGGAGCGGTCACGTCCCCTCCATCCGGCCGATGCTGCGCATGGCCGCCTTCAGGGCGAGCAGCTTGCGGTCGCGCTCGCGGAACAAGGCCGCCGGATCGCGGCCGCCCCAGTCGAAGTAGCCGCGCCCGGCCATCACGCCGGTCCGGCCCTGCGCACAGAGCGCATCGAGGCTGTCCGAGCGTGTCCGCGGAGACGGCGGGCTGTAGCTGGCGTTGGCGAGCGACCGCCTGTGCAGGTCGAGGCCGGTGAAGTCCGCCTTGGCGAGGTGGCCGAGGATCGGGATGCGCAGGGAAAGCCCATGGATGATGGCGTCGTCGATCTCGCGTGGCGAGGCGTAGCCCTCGTCGAGGAGATGGTGCACCTCCGCCGCGATCGCCGATTGGATGCGGTTGGCGACGTAGCCCGGCACGAAGCGCTTGAGGACGATCGGCACCTGACCGAGCCCGACGACGAGATCGCGGACCTGCGCCACCACCTCCGGCAGCGTCTCGGGCCCCGGCACCACGTCGACGAGGTCGATGATGTAGGGCGGCGTGTACCAATGCGCGACGATGGCGCGCGGCTGTCGGGAGGCCGGGATCAGCGGGAAGACGTCGAGGTAGCTGGTGTTGCTGGCGATCACCGTGTCGGGCGCGCACAGCCGGTCGAGTTCGGAGAACAGCGTGCGCTTCGCCTCCGGATCCTCGGTGATCGCCTCGACGACCAGGCTCGCGCCGTCGATCGTGGCCGCAAGATCCGGCGAGAGGCGCACCGCTCCGGCGAGGCGCTCGGCCGTCCATCCGTCCGGCGCGGCACCGGCTTCGGTCAGGGTCGCGAGCGCGGAGGCCATCAGGCCGGGCACCGCCTCGAGCGTCTCGGACCGGCTGTCGGCGAGACGGACGGAATGGCCGCCGAGCGCCAGGACCAGGGCGATGCCGTGGCCCATGAGCCCGGCCCCGACAACGGCGATCTCGGCCATGATGTCCTCCCGAATCAGACGGTGGCGATCGGCGTCGCCGGCGAACCGACGGCGCCGGGAAGCCGCAGGGGCGGTGCGGTGAGCAGGAAGCGACGGCGCCCGTTCGCGCGCAGCCACTCGGCCAGGGGCGTCAGGTGCCAGAGTTCGCCGAGCGGCAGCCCGAGCTTGAACAGGCAGTGCTCGTGCAGGGGCAGGATCGCGCAGCAGGCGCCCCCCGGGCGGGCGGGATAGGCCTCGACCGCGTAATTGTCGGCGATGAGCGCGGACAGGCCGCTGTCGGTGATCCAATCGAGCAGCCGGGCGTCGCGCCCGTCGAGGACGGCGCAGATCCGATGGACCAGGTCCGGGTCCGGATCGCCGGCCCAGGCGAGGAGGCGGTCGGCGAAGCCGGTGTGCAGGCAGACCATGTCGCCGGGCTCGACCGTGACCGCATCCGCCTCCAGGATCCGCATCAGGGCGTCGTAGCCGACGAGGGTGCGGGCGTCGCCGCAATGGGCTCGCAGGTCGATCAACACGCCGCGCCCCTGCATGCCGTGCTCGGCCAGTCGCTCGATGCCGAGGCGGTGCGCCCGCGACGGACCCTCGACATCTTCGGGACCCGTCGGACCCGTCACGTCAAGTCCGCCGCGGAAGCCGTTGTAGTAGAAGGGTTTCCGCACTCCGTCGGCGTCGGCGTCGAAGAGCCCGCCGACATGGGCGAGGCTGTCCCATTGCGTCGAGTATTGCAGGTAGAGCATCACCCGGTCGTCGCAGATCACGTCGGTGGCGCCGTCGACCTCCTCGCAGACCCGGAAGTTCGTGACCGGCCGGCCGTTCGTCCGCACGGTCGGGCTGAGGCGGGGCGGGTGGCGCCGCTGGTTCAGGACGTTGCCGCCGGGCAGGTCGAGGGGCAGGCTGAGGCAGAAGGTCCGGCCTTCGCGGACCTCGGCGACGCCCTGCAGCACCTTCCGGGCATCGAGCCCGTTGACGCGGCCGAGCTGATCGTCGGGACCGTAATCGCCCCAGGTCGAACCCTCGGGCCGTCGGCGCCAGCGCGGCTCGGTCATGCCGGGATCCCGCACCGGGCTTTCCTGCCTGGGCAGATCCGTGGCGCGGCGGGTGCCGAAGCCGGGCACATGCGTCCATCCCTGACTGCGGATCCTTGCCGAATCCCCTTCTCCGCATCGTCCGTCCGGGCATACCGGTCTGTCAACGACCATGGCCGGCCGGGGCTGCGCAGCGGCGTCGAATTGTCATGCGCCGCGACCGGCGGCATACCGGTTCTTCGAATCGAGCGAGGTGCGAATGGATTCCATGCCGGAACACGACACGATCTTCGGGGCCGACATCCCGTTCGCGCGACTCTGCGGCGTCGAGGCCTTGGGCTATTCCGAGGGACGCACGCGGCTGCGTCTGGCGCTGCGCGAGGACCACGGCAACAATCTCGGCATCGCCCACGGCGGCGTGATCTGCACGCTCCTCGATATCGCCATGGGCACGGCGGCGCGGCTCGCCGCAGGACGGCCGGTGCTCACCCTCGACATGCAGACCCGTTTCCTCGCCCCCGGCCGCGGCGTGCTGCTGGCCGAAGGCTTCGTCGTGCGCGGCGGGCGCTCGGTGCTGTTCTGCGAGGCGGAGATCCGCGGGGAGGGCGGCGGCCTCGTCGCCACCGCGAGCGGGCTGTTCAAGCCCGCCCGCCTCGCGGGCGCGCCTACCGCTTGAGGCCGTCGAGCTCGTCGAGACCGCTGCCGCCGTCGGCGTAGGCTTTCCGGAAGCTGTCACGGCCCTGCCAACGCTTCCACAGGGCGTCGAGATGCTCGAAACGCTCGTCCAGCGGCGTGGCGTTCACCGGGAATTTCGAGAAGGCGATGGCGGTGCACAGGGTGATGTCGGCGAAGGTCGGGTGCTCGCCGCCGATCATCCAGGACCGCCCGTCCGACAGGTGGCGGTCGACGAGCCCGGCATGGGCCAGGGCTTCCTTGCGGCAATGCTCGCCCCATTGCGGGTTGTCGGTCAGCTCGAGCTTCGGCCCGAGGCCCTGGTGCAGCACGTGGAACATCGTGGTGATCCGGTAGAGGATGTGCACCCAGATCCGGTTCTCCCACATGGTGTCGAGCCCCTGCTCGATCGGGGTGTCGCCGGTGATCCGGCGGCCGGGATGAGCCGCGTCGAGGTAGCGCACGATGCCCGCCGTCTCGGCGAGGTAGCCACCGTCTGGAAGCTGCAGGGTCGGCGTCTCGCCCCAGGGATTCATCTTGAGGTGGCGCCATTGCCGCTGCTCGCCGCCCGGCGCCATGTCGTAGACCACCTCGTCGAACAGGTGGGCGATGCCCTTCTCGTAGGCGAACAGCCGCAACCGCTGGGGGTTCGGGAAAGCGGAGGGCGAAGTGAAGAGGCGCAGCGTGTCGGCCATGGGCGAGGCTCCTGTCGGGCGTCCGGGATCGCGAGCAGGCATCGGTGGATGCCGTCCGCACCGGGAGCGCGCGGAGCCGGCGACGGGTTCCGGACGAGCGAGATATTCGATGCGCCGACGTGAGGACGGCGCGCCGTCGATCGCGCCGCTGCGATCCGGATCCCGCGACGAGAAAGGCCCCGGACGCGTGTCCGGGGCCTTTCTCGTCGTTGTCGGATCTGTCGGAGAGTGCCCTCTCAAGCGAGATTCTCAGAGACCGCCGAACTTGTAGTTGAAGCCGGCGCGGATGATGCTGCCCTCGGTGCGGAAGCGCGAGACGTAGCCGGCGCCGGCGCCGACGCCCGGAACCGCGCCGACGATCACGTTGCGGCTGCCGAGGTCGTAGTGGAGGTACTCGGCCTTGATCGTCACGGCGTCGTACTTCAGGCCGAGATACTTCGCGAAGGCGAAGGTGTTCAGGAAGCTGTCGGTCGGGATCGCATACTCGATGCCGCCGCCGTAGGCGTAACCGGTCTCGAGATCGTTGGTGCGGCCGGCGAAGGCGAGGACGCCTGCGGGGCTGTAGAAGTTGGCATCGTACTGGACCTCGCCGAAGGCGAAGCCGCCGGTCCCGTAGACCAGGACCTGGTCGAAGGCGTAGCCGACGCGGCCGGTGACGGTGCCGAGATACTCCAGGCTCTGGCGGAAGTAGTTCGGGTTCGGCGCGCCGCCGGCGACGTTCGGCGCATCGAGGCTGAAGCGGCCCTTGTGGATGTCGGTCCAGTCGATGCTGACGGCGGTGCCGATGACGAAGCCGGAGCCCGGCGTGAACTGGTAGTTGTAGCCGGCGGTGCCGCCGATCTTGCCGATGCCGTCGGTCTCGGTGGTGGCCAGCGGCGGACGACGCAGGAGGGCCACGTTGGTCACGTTGACCGGTGAAATGCCGGTGGTGGTGATGCGCTGACGGTCGGTGAAGGTGTAGGTCGACTCGAGACCGGCGTAGAAGCCGGTCCAGGTGAAGACCGGGATCGGGGTGAACACCGGCGGCGGCTCGCGGCGCGGCAGGTCGGCGGCCGAGGCGACGGCGGTCATGCCGGCCAGCACGGTGGTGGCGAGGAGAAGCTTCTTCATCATGGCGAGGGCTACCTGAGATTATTCCGAATGGCTCTGACCTCAATTAAGCGTAAGCATGTCGCCGGGACTATGCCCGCCAAGCCACAGTGCGACCCAAATGCGGCAGCGGCGGCCCGAACGCGATCGGACGCGCGATCGCTGCATCCGACCGGCAGCCGGCGCCGCGAATCGACCGGCCCTTGATCAAAGGACGGCGAGCCTCTAATCGGACCGCGCCTTCCGCCGGGCTCTCCAGCGAACCGGGCGATACAGATCGGGCGCGCCCGTGCGCGGGCCCCCGCCGCAGGAACGGGAACGATGGCCAAAGAGAAGTTTGCCCGCACGAAGCCGCACTGCAACATTGGGACGATTG
>CAZZZJ010000231.1:0-5674 GCA_964658355.1 Beijerinckiaceae bacterium | reverse complement strand
CGGACAAGAAGCGGCCCCGCCCGTTCCGCGTGCCGGCCGTGCCGATGGTCCCCCTGCTGGGCATCCTGTCCTGCCTGTTCCTGATGGCGGGCCTGCCGCTCGACACCTGGCTGCGGCTCGTCGTGTGGATGGCGATCGGCTTCGCGATCTACTTCTTCTACGGCCGCAAGCATTCGGTGCTGCGGCGGCGGGACGGGACGGCGGCCTGAGGACGCCCCCATCAGGCGGTGCGGTAGAACAGCACGCGGCCGGCCGGGATCAACTGCAGCAGGCCGTCGAAGTCGGCGATGTTGCGGGTCAGAACGGCGAGCCCGAGCTTTTGGGCCTGCAGGAACAGCACGCAATCCTGTAGCGCGCGCAGGCGACGGTCGGCCGCATAGCCCTGCAGCCGGCAGAGGATGCCCGACAGCAGTGCCGCGCGGCCGAGCACGTCCGGGTCCGGGGCGAAGACCCGGTGCGGGCGCATCGCCTCGATCTGCCGGCCGATCGCCGAAACGGCCGCCGCCGTGCGCGGGTCGTCCGGGTTCAGGACGCCGACCGTGTGCATCAGTTCCTGGATGGCGACGGTCGAATGGTTGACCGGTCGCGTAGCGACCGCACGGATGATTTCGGCCGGCGCGCGGCCCTGCATGCGATCGATGTAGACGCAGGTGTCGAGCAGCAGGGGCGACCCGGCAACCTCGGCAGCCGCCAGGAACGGCAGGTCGCCGTCGTGCCGCCGAGCGAGCGTTCTGCGCGGCGCGAAGCGCGCCCAGCGGGTGGCCGCCTCGAAATCGAAATCCGCCACGGTCGCGACCCGCCGCCTTAGAATCCGAGCTTCAGGTCCGGATCCACGGTGCCGCCGACGGCCTCGAATACGGCCGCGAAATCGTCGTCCAGGGCGAGGCTCGCGAGGGCGAAGGCGATGAGGTCCGTGTCGGCGTCGATGCCAGTCCGGCGCTTGGCCCGCTCCAGCAGGGCCGGGCTGATCCGGCTGCTGATCCGCGTGCTCTTCTCGGTCAGGAGGCCGGAGCGCTCGGCCGCCCCCATCACCGCATCGAAACGCGCCTGCGGGCCGGCCGCAGGAGAGCTGGAAGACGTGTCAGCCTTGGGCATGGACTCACCCGAACGTTCGACAAAACCGGATTTCGTCAAACATATCATCGGCCGTCCGCATCGGGCAACGCCTCACCCGAACACGTATCCCCCGTTGATCCGCAAGCCCACCTCGCGGCCGGCGGCGTGGCGCTCGCCGTCGAAATCCTCGACGATCAGGAGGCCGCCGTCGGGGCGGTCGACCTCGATGCGCTGGCGGCCCTGGCTGCGATAGGACGAGCGGACGGTGCCGGTCAGATGCGCGTTGGTGGGCTCGACGAGCTGGAGCTGCCAGGGCCGGACGAAGAGCTTCACCGGGCCGATCAGGCCGGCCGGCGCGGCGACCGGTGTCGGCCGGCCGTCGACGCGCACCTGGCCGCCCTCGACCAGCGCCGCGACCTCGATGGCGTCGCCGAGGAAGCGCAGCACCGTGGCCGAGGCCGGATTCTCCTGCACCTCGTCGGGGGTGCCGACCTGCTCGAGGCGCCCCCTGTCGAGCACGGCGACGCGGTCGGAGAGCTCCAGGGCCTCGTCCTGGTCGTGGGTGACGAAGATCGTGGTCTGGCCGGTGCGGTCGTGGATCTCGCGCAGCCAGCGCCGCAGGTCCTTTCTCACTTGCGCGTCGAGGGCGCCGAACGGCTCGTCGAGGAGGAGGACGCGCGGCTCCACCGCCAGCGCGCGGGCGAGCGCGATGCGCTGGCGCTGCCCGCCGGACAGCTGCGAGGGATAGCGGTCGGCGAAGCCCGAGAGCCGGATCAGGTCGAGCAGCTCGCCGACGCGGCGCTTGATCTCCGCGGCCGGCGGGCGGTCCGCGCGCTTCCGCGCGTTCAGGCCGTAGGCGATGTTGTCGGCCACGCTCATGTGCTTGAACAAGGCGTAGTGCTGGAACACGAAGCCGACCGCGCGCTGCTGCACGGGCAGGAAGGTTGCGTCGTCGCCGCCGAACAGGATGCGGCCGCGGTCCGGCGTGTCGAGCCCGGCGATGATGCGCAGCAGCGTCGTCTTGCCCGAGCCCGAGGGGCCGAGCAGGCCGAGCAACTCGCCCGCGCGCACGTCGAGGTCGAAGTCGTGCAGGACCGCCGCCGTATCGAAGGTCTTCGACAGGCCCTCGACGCGGATCGCGGTCGAGTTCGCGTTAATGCCGCGCCCGCGACCCGAGCTCCGCACCGTAGCGCCATTCGAGGATGGATTTGAGGGCGAGGGTGACAAGGGCGAGTCCGGCAAGGAGCGAAGCGACGGCGAAGGCGGCGACGAAATTGTACTCATTGTAGAGGATCTCCACGTGGAGCGGGATGGTGTTGGTCAGGCCGCGGATGTGTCCCGACACCACCGAGACCGCGCCGAACTCGCCCATGGCGCGGGCGTTGCAGAGGAGCACGCTGTAGAGCAGGCCCCAGCGGATGTTGGGCAGCGTCACCGTGCGGAAGGTGTGCAGGCCGGTGGCGCCGAGCGTCAGCGCCGCCTCCTCCTCGGCGTTGCCCTGCTCCTGCATCAGCGGGATCAGCTCGCGGGCCACGAACGGGAAGGTGACGAAGACCGTCGCCAGCACGATGCCGGGCAGGGCGAACAGGATCTGGATGCCGTTGGCCTGCAGCCAGCCGCCGAACAGGCCCTGGCTTCCGAACAGCAGCACGTAGATCAGCCCCGAGACCACCGGCGAGACCGAGAACGGCAGGTCGATCAGGGTGATCAGCAGGCTCTTGCCCGTGAACTCGAACTTGGCGATGGCCCAGGCGGCCGCCACCCCGAAGACGAGGTTGAACGGCACGGCGATCGCCGCGACCGTCAGCGTCAGGCGGATCGCGGTCCAGGCGTCGGGCTCGGAGAACGCGTCGAGATAGGCGCCGATCCCGCGCGAGAAAGCCTGCGCGAACACCGTGAACAGCGGCAGCACCAGGAACAGCGCGAGGAACACGACCGCGGTGCCGATCAGCAGGCCCCGGACGAGGCGGCCCTCGTTGGCGGCATCCTCCTGCGCGGGCGCGGCGGCCGTCAGGCTCAGATCAGACATAACCGAACCTCCGGCGGCTCCAGGCCTGGATCAGGTTGATCGCCAGCAAGGTCAGGAACGAGATTCCGAGCATGATCGTGGCGATGGCGGCGGCGCCCCCGTAATCGAACTCGGAGAGCTTGATCACGATCAGCAGCGGCGCGATCTCGGAGACGTAAGGCAGGTTGCCGGCGATGAAGATGATCGAGCCGTACTCGCCGACGCCGCGGGCGAAGGCCAGCGCGAAGCCGGTGAGCACCGCCGGGATCAGCGGCGGCAGCACCACCCGGGTCAGCGTCGTCCACCGTGTGGCGCCGAGCGTCGCGGAGGCCTCCTCGACCTCCTTGTCGATCTCGGCGATCAGCGGCTGCACGGTGCGCACCGCGAAGGGCAGGCCGATGAACACCATGGCGATGAAGATGCCGACCGGCGTGTAGGCCGCCTGGACCCCGAGCTTCGCCAGCTGCGCGCCGACGAGCCCGTTCGGGGCATAGAGCGAGGCGAGCGCGATGCCGGCCACCGCCGTCGGCAGCGCGAAGGGCAGGTCGACCACGGCGTCGACGAGCTTGCGCCCGGGGAAACGGTAGCGGGTCAGCACCCAGGCGACGAGGAAGCCGAACACCGACGCGGTGAGCGCGGCGAGCAGCGAGACGCCGAAGCTGATCTTGAGCGCGCTGGCGACGCGCGGATCGGTGGCGACGGTCCAGATCCCCGAAAGGCCGAGGCCCGAGGCCTTGGCGACCAGGGCGGCCAGCGGCAGCAGCACGACCAGCCCGAGGCAGGTCAGCGTGTAGCCGAAGGTGAGCCCGAAGCCGGGGATCACGCTGGGTTGTCTGAAGCGCCGCTTCGGGCGGGGTGGAGCGACCATCGATCCTCGGCTTATCTTCCCTCCCCCTCTGTGGGGTAGAGCGGGCTTCGCATCAGCGAAGGTCGGGGGAGGGGAGCGACAGGTCCGGATACGGCGCTCCCCTCTCCCGACCCATGTCGTGGGCCACCCTCCCCCGCACCCGCGTCGGGCTTGCCCGACCCGGGCTCACGCGGTGCGGAACTCGGGCCAGCCCGAGATCCGTCTGAGGGAAGGAAAGGCGTGTCCGGCTACCGCCCCTGACGGCTCAGCTGGTCGAACAGGCCGCCGGTGTCGAAGTTCTTCTTCTGGATGTCGTCCCAGTTGCCCTGAAGGTCCTCGATCTTGAACAGCTTGATCGCGGGCAGCTGTTTGAGATCGGCCTCGGCCGCAGCCTCGGGCTTGAGCGGCCGGTAATGGTGCTTGGCGAAGATCGCCTGCGCCTTGTCGGTATAGAGGAAGGCGAGATACGCCTCCGCGGCCTTGCGGGTGCCCTTGCGGTCGACGTTGGCGTCGACGAGCGCCACCGGCGGCTCGGCGTAGATCGAGGTCGGCGGCACGACGATGTCGAACTTGTCGGCGCCGAACTCCTGCAGCACGAGGTAGGCCTCGTTCTCCCAGGTCGGCAGCACGTCGCCAAGGCCGCGCTGGGCGAAGGTCACCGTCGAGCCGCGCGCGCCGGTGTCGAGCACCGGCACGTTCTTGTAGACGGCGCCGACGAAGGCATCCGCCTTCGCGCCATCCTTGTCCTGGTTGTAGGCGTAGCCCCAGGCGGCGAGGAAGTTCCAGCGTCCGCCGGCCGAGGTCTTGGGATTCGGGGTGATGACCTTGATGTCGGGTTTCGCCAGGTCGCCCCAGTCCTTGACGCCCTTCGGGTTGCCCTTGCGCACCAGGAACACCACCGTCGAGGTGTAGGGCAGGCCGTCGTTCGGCTGCTTGCTGCGCCAATCCGCGGGGATCTTCTTGGTGAGCCGGGCGATCGCGTCGATGTCGGAGGGGATGCCGAGGGTGACCACGTCCGCGTCGACGCCGTCGATCACCGTGCGGGCCTGCGAACCGGAGCCGCCATGCGAGGCACGCACCGTCACCGTCTCGCCGGTCTTGGCCTTCCAATCCTCGGCGAAGGCCGCGTTGACGTCGCGGTAGAGCTCGCGCGTCGGATCGTAGGAGACGTTGAGCAGAGCGGTCTCGGCGCGCGCGCCGGCCGCCGTGAACAGGCCGCCGGCAAGGCATAGCGCCGCGAGCGCCGTGCCTGCCAGAACCGTACGCCGGCCGATCCGTCCCGCACGCCGTGTTCCGTTCTGCTCGCTCACGTCGATTCTCCGGTCATCACCGCGAGTCGCAGGCTGGCTTTAGCCCCGCCCATCGCGAAGAGACCGGGTTTTCGTTCTTTTTACAGAACGTTGTCAACCAGCCCCACGTTGTCGCCCGACAACCGGAATGGCGCGATCCGGCCTCGATCCCCGTGCAACGGACCGATTCCGGGATCGAGCGATCAAAGACTTCTTCGGGACGACCGATTCGGAGAAGAGGATTGCGACGAACGTCTCGTTTCTTAGAAAGAACGTTCTCGACCTCGGCGGGCACGATCTCTTCGGATCGGACGCATCGGCGAAGGCGATCGACCCGTCCGGGATGCCGGATTCGCTCGGAAGCGTCGATGCGCAGCGGGATGGACCTTGCGGTCGCGCGCGGTACCCGGCGGCTTCAGCCGGTCTAGGTCGTGAACTCATAACGGGATTTGGATCAGGACGAGGATCACCGGG
>CAZZZJ010000230.1:3176-5697 GCA_964658355.1 Beijerinckiaceae bacterium | reverse complement strand
CGGTGCTTGCGGGCGGGCGGGCGAACCGGATCGTCGGAAGCGTCCGGGACGTCACCGCGCGGAAAGCCGCCGCCCTCGCCTCGGAGGCCGTCCGCGAGCGCTATCGCCTGATCGCCCGGGCGACCAACGACGCGATCCGCGACTGGGACCTCGTGGCCGACACCGTCACCTGGAACGAGGCGCTCCAGACCGCCTACGGCTGGGATCCCGAGGGCGCGGCCGCGACCGGGGCCTGGTGGCTGGCGCAGATCCATCCGGCCGACCGCGAGCGGGTCGAGGCGGCGCTCGGGACGGCGATCCGGGGCCGGAGCGACGCCTGGAGCCTCGAGTACCGCTTCCTCCGTGCCGACGGACGTTACGCGGACGTGCTCGACCGCGGCTACGCGATCCGCGGGCCCGACGGCACGCCGCTGCGCATGGTCGGGGCGATGCTCGACCTGACCGAGCGCAACCGCGTCGAGGCGGATTTCCGCGCGATCTTCGAGGGGGCCAACGTCGGCATCGTCCAGCTCGATCCGCACAGCCTGGAGGTGATCAGCGTCAACGCCAAGCTCTGCGCCATCTGGGGGGCGCCGGCCGCCGCCATCGTCGGACACTCCGTCGCCCGCTGGACCCCGCCCGAGGACGCGGTCGAGCGCGACGCCCTGCACCGGCGCCTGGCCGCCGGAGAGGTCCTGCGCGAGACCCTGGAGAAGCGCTACCGCCGCGCCGACGGCCGGATCATCTGGGGCCGGGTCAACCTCGTGTCCCAGGTGCTCGGCGACCGGTTCCAGATCACTGCGATGATCGAGGACATCACGCTGGAGCGCACCACCGAGGCACGCCACCGCGCGCTGATCGCGTTGGGCGATGCGCTGCGCGACGCATCGAGCCGGATCGAGGCGATCGCCGCGGCCGCCGCGATCCTGGGATCGACGCTCGAGGCGATGCGGGCAGGCTACGGTGCCGTCGATTCCGCGGGCGGCGTGTTCCAGGTCGAGTCCGCCTGGACGCCTCCCGGCATCCTCCCGGCCGCTTCCTTCGCGCCCTGCCCGCTCACCGCCTTCCCCGAGACGGTGATGCGGCTGGCCTCGGGCTTGCCGCAGGCGATCCACGACGTCGCCGATCCGGCGCTCGCGGGGGACGCCGCGGCCTATGCGGGCCTGGGCGCGCAGGCTGCGATCAACGTCCCGCTGATGCGGCTGGGTCGGCTCGACGGGGTCCTGTTCGTCCACGCGCGCAGCCCACGCGACTGGGCTGCCGGCGAGATCGCCTTCGTGCGCGAGGTCGCCGAGCGGCTCTGGGGCACGCTGGGGCGGATCCAGGCCGAGGACCAGCAGACGCTGCGCAACCGCGAGCTCAGCCATCGCCTCAAGAACACCCTCGCGATGGTCCAGGCGATCGCGTCGCAGACGCTGCGCAACGCGCCCGATTTCGAGAGCGCCAAGGAGGCGCTCGCCGCCCGGCTGATCGCGCTGGGCAAGGCGCACGACATCCTCCTGACCGGCGCTCGCGAGAGCGCCGGCATCGACGCGGTCATCGCCGGCGCGCTCGCGATCCACGACGACGGCCAGGCCGGACGCCTCGCCCTCGAGGGACCGGCGATCGAGGTCGGTCCCAAGGCGGCGCTCTCGCTGGCGCTCATGATGCACGAACTCGCCACCAACGCGGTGAAGTACGGCGCGCTCTCGGTGCCCGGCGGGCGCGTGGCCGTGACGTGGTCGCTCGATGCCGATGCCATGGTTCGGATGCTCTGGACCGAGACCGGCGGTCCGAAGGTCGCACCGCCCACGCGAAAAGGGTTCGGGTCGCGGCTGATCGAGCGCGGGCTGGCCGGCGCCGTCGGTGGCGCGGTCGGCCTCGCCTACGAGCCCGACGGGGTCGTCTGCCGGGTCGAGGCGCCGTTGTCGGGCTTTCAGGCCGTCGAGTAGGACGCGGGCGCCGTTCGAGATGCGCCCGGTCGGGGTCGGCGCAGGCCGAGACGCCCTCGGGAAATCGTCTCTTTCCGGATCCGTCCGTCGATCCCACATCCACCGGGATGTTCTTCCACCGCGCGAGAGCCGACAGCTTGAGCGGCCTGCCCGGCCTGGAGACCGCGCGTCTGTCGATCGCCGCGCTCGCGCCCGGCGATGCGGAGGCGCTGGCCAGCCTCACCGACGATCCGGCGATCACCGGTGCCGTCGACTTCCTGCCCACGCCCTTCACGCTGGCGGATGCCCGAGCGCTGATCGCCTCCGGACGGCGCCGCGAGGACCGGTTCTTCGGGGCCCGGACGCGGGAGGGCCGCGTCCTCGTCGGGGTGGTCGGCGTGCACCTGCGCGGAACCGAGGCGGTCGAGGTCGGCTACTGGATCGCCGGCGCGGCGCGGGGGCGCGGCGTCGCCACCGAGGCCGTCGGCGGCATCCTCGCGCTGCTCGTCGGACGCTTCCCGCGCCGTACCGTCGTCGCCGAATGCCGCCCCGGCAACGTCGCGTCCTGGGGCCTCCTGCTCAAGCTCGGATTCCACGACACCGGCGAAGAGGGCCACAGGCCGGGACGACGG
>CAZZZJ010000230.1:0-3076 GCA_964658355.1 Beijerinckiaceae bacterium | reverse complement strand
ACCACCTCGGTCAGCGCCACCACCATGGCGCCGTTGTAGCTGCCGTAGAGGAACGAGAACCACAGCAGCACGGCGAGCATCGCCCCGAAGCTGATGTGCCCGACGAGCCAGGTCAGCGCCGGGTAGGCGGTGAGCAGGGTGAGCGCCGAGAACGCGATCAGCAGGGGCTTGCGGCCGATCCGGTCGGACAGCGCCCCCATCACCGGCAGCCAGAACAGGTTCGAGACCGCGACGCAGAAGGTCACGAGCAGGCTGTCGGTGTCGGTGAGCTTCAGGACGCTCTTGCCGAAGGTCGGGGTGTAGACGGTGATCGTGTAGAACGCGATCGTGGTCATCGCGACCATCAGCATGCCGAGCAGCACGATCCGCCAGTTCGCCGCGAGCGTCCGGAAGATCTCCGCCGCTTCCGGGCGGTGCTTGCGCTCGGCGAAGGCCTTCGTCTCCGCCAGCGAATTGCGGATGTAGAACAGGAACGGCACCAGCGCGCAGCCGATGAAGAACGGCACCCGCCAGCCCCATTCCGACATCTGCGCCGGCATCAGCGCGTGGTTCAGCCCGTAGCCGATCGCGGCCGCCGCCATGATCGCCACCTGCTGGCTGCCCGATTGCCAGGAGACGTAGAAGCCCTTGCGGCCGGGCGTCGCCATCTCCGACAGGTAGACCGAGACGCCGCCGAGCTCGACGCCCGCGGAGAAGCCCTGGAGCAGCCGGCCGATCAGCACGAGGGCCGGCGCCAGCAGGCCGATCGTGGCGTAGGCCGGCACGAAGGCGATCAGCACCGTGCCGGCGGCCATGATCGCCAGCGTGGTGATCAGCCCCTTCCGGCGCCCGACCTGGTCGACGTAGGCACCGAGCAGGACGGCGCCCAGGGGCCGCATCAGGAAGCCGGCACCGAAGGTCATGAAGGTGAGCATCAGCGAGGCGAACTCGTCGCCGGCCGGGAAGAACGCCTTCGCGATATGGGTCGCGTAGAAGCCGAACAGGAAGAAGTCGAACATCTCCAGGAAGTTGCCGCTGGTGACCCGGAGCACCGCCCCGACCGTCGACCCGGAGGATTTTTCGTAAGGTCCCGCCACCGCTGCGCCTCGTCCCGCGATCCGGCCTGCGCCGTCGCGCCACTCTTCGCCGGGACGGAGCCGGGCTCAAGTCGCGAACGGGAGGATCCGGGACTTTTATGCGGCTTTGAACGTGCGGGTGCTCACTCGGCCGCCGCGGCGTGCGTCGCCGTGCCCGAGATCCAGGCCGACAGGTCGGCGCGCGCGCGGTCGGTCAGGGCCTGGCGCTTGAGCATCGCCTTTTCCGGACCGCGCAGGCGCTTGCCGGTCTCGTTGCGCGGCATCGCCGAAAGCGGCGGGAACAGCCCGAAATTGACGTTCATCGGCTGGAACGAGCGCGGCTTGCCCGGCTCCTTGGCCGGCTCCTCGGGCGCGTCGTCGAGGATGTGGCCGCCGGTGATGTGGGCGATCAGCGCGCCGAGCGCGGTGGTCTGAGGCAGGGGCTCCAGCGCCCGGCCCTCCGCCTCGGCCACGGCGAAGCGCCCGGCCATCAGCCCGATCGCCGCACTCTCGACGTAGCCCTCGCAGCCGGTGATCTGCCCGGCGAAGCGGAGCGAGGGCCGCACCTTCAGGCGCAGGGTCGCGTCGAGGAGGCGCGGGCTGTCGAGGTAGGTGTTGCGGTGGAGCCCGCCGAGGCGGGCGAACTCCGCGTTCTCCAGGCCGGGGATGGTGCGGAAGACGCGGACCTGCTCGGAATAGGTCAGCTTCGTCTGGAAGCCGACCATGTTGTAGAGGGTGCCGAGCGCGTTGTCCTGGCGCAGCTGCACGATGGCGCAGGCCTTGACCTGGGGGTCGTGCGGGTTGGTGAGGCCGACCGGCTTCATCGGGCCGTGGCGCAGGGTCTCGGGGCCGCGCTCGGCCATCACCTCGATCGGCAGGCAGCCGTCGAAATACGGCGTCGAGGCCTCCCAGTCCTTGAAGCCGATCTTCTCGCCCTCGACCAACGCCTGGATGAAGGCGTCGTACTGCGCCCGGTCCATGGGGCAGTTGATGTAGTCGGCACCGGTGCCGCCGGGGCCGACCTTGTCGTAGCGCGACTGGAACCACGCCTTGTCCATGTCGATCGAGTCGCGGTGGACGATCGGGGCGATGGCGTCGAAGAACGCGAGCGCGTCGGCGCCGGTGATCGCGCGGATCGCGTCGGCGAGCGCCGGCGCCGTGAGCGGACCGGTGGCGACGATGCAGGGACCCCATTCCTCCGGAGGCAGCCCGGCGACCTCCTCCCGGACGATCGTGACGTTCGGGTGCGCTTCGAGCGCCGCGGTGACGGCGGCGGAGAACCCCTCGCGATCGACCGCGAGCGCGCCGCCGGCCGGCACCTGATGCGCGTCGGCCGCCCGCAGGATCAGGGAGCGAAGCGTCCGCATCTCCTGGTGCAGGAGGCCGACGGCGTTGCCGTTCGGATCGTCGGAGCGGAAGGAGTTGGAGCAGACGAGCTCGGCCAGCCCCGCGCCGTGATGGGCCTCGGTGCCGCGCACCGGCCGCATCTCGTGCAGGACCGCGCGATGGCCGGCTTCGGCGATCTGCCAGGCGGCTTCGGAGCCGGCGAGGCCGCCGCCGACGACGTGGATGGGGGCGCTTGCGTGGGACATGCCCCGCAGATACCGGAACGAGCCGGCCCGAGGCAACGGGCCGGCGCACGTCCGGGGAGCGTGCCGCCTCTCAGCGACGCGCGGCGGTTCGATCAGCCGCGGGCGATGCCCTGGATTTCGAAGCGGTTGATGCCGAGATCGGCGAGGTCCCGATCGGACAGGCGCGACAGCTCGGTGACGGTCTCGCGGTAACGGAGATAGGCGCGGAAACGGTTCAGGACGCTACGGGCGGCAGACATGACATTGACCTCTGATCAGGCAGACGGTGACGACCGCGTGGGCACCGCTGCCTCTTGTTGATGCAATGCACATATAGGAATGCTGCGCCGCAGCGTCAGGCCTCCGTCGGTTAGCCAGCCATGCAAGTTCGGCATGCGGCGCACAACGATTTGGCAAGGTTTTGGAAAGCCTGTTTTCGAGGCTGCCGGA
>CAZZZJ010000229.1:0-5720 GCA_964658355.1 Beijerinckiaceae bacterium | reverse complement strand
GGCTTCCTCGAATTCTCGCAGCTGTTCATGTCGTTCATGTCCGGCAACACCACCCGCTTCGGCGTCGCGGTGGCCAACGGCGACTGGGAGAACACGCTGCGCGTCGTCACCGTGCTGCTCGTCTTCTGCTTCGGCGCCTTCCTCGGCACGCTGATCGCAGCCTGGGTCGGCCGCTGGCGGCTGTCGGTGCTGCTGACGATCGAGGCGGCGCTCCTGGCGCTCGGCCTGCTGATGCCGTGGGGCACCTTCGCCTTCCCGCTGCATGCCTACCCGATCGTCCTGGCGCTCGGCCTCCAGAACGCGATCCTCCAGGACGAGGGCGGCCGCAGCATCGCGCTCACCTACGTGACCGGCGCGGTGGTCCGCTTCGGCACCGGCATGGCCAACCTGATCCTCGGGACGGTGGCGTCGTCGTTCTGGATCCAGGCGCCGCTCTGGGCCGGCCTGTCGTCCGGCGCGGTCGTGGGCGGCCTGCTGCAGATCCGCTACGGCGAGAGCGCCTTCCTGTTCCCCGCAGCCCTCGCGGGTGCGCTCGCGGTCATCGCGGTGGCCCTGACGATCGCCAAGCCCGGCAGCACGCTGGTGGCCGGCTCCTCGCCGGCACCCGACGCCAGTCCGGACGCGAAGGCGATCGACGCGATCCACTGATCGCGCGCACCGACCTGCGCCTCCCTTCCCCCGTCGCGGCGGAGGGCCGAGGTCTCAATCGACGGGCGCCCCGCGCAGGCGCTTCGTCGCGCCGCGCTGGGCCTTGCCTTCGAGCCGGCGCTTCTTCGAGGCGAGCGTCGGGCGCGTCGCCCGCCGCGGCACCGGCGGCACCGCGGCCTCGGCGACGAGCTTGGCCAGCCGCTCGCGGGCATCCGCCCGGTTGCGCTCCTGCGTCCGGAACTGCTGGGCGCTGATCACCAGCACCCCGTCGGAGGTGAGCCGGCGCCCGGCGAGCCGCATCAGCCGCACCGCGACCGCGTTCGGGAGCGCGGCGGAGCGGCGGACGTCGAAGCGCAGCTGCACCGCCGTCGAGAGCTTGTTGACGTTCTGGCCGCCGGGACCGGAGGCGCGCACGAAGCTCTCGTGCAGCTCCGCCTCGTCGATGGCGATGTGGGGCGTGCAGACCAGGGCCACGGCCCCCTCCCGTCCGGTTCAGGCGGCTTCCGCCGGGGTGCGGGCCTTCACGGCGAGCGCGTGGAGCCCGCGCTCGAACGCCTCCGCGAGGAGCGCGTTGACGACACGGTGCCGGTCGACGCGGCTCTTCCCGTCGAAGGCCGCCGAGACCACATCGACCCGGAAATGCGTCTCGCCCCCCGGCCGTGCGCCGGAATGGCCCGCATGGAGGTGGGATTCGTCGACGACGGCGAGGTGCGCCGGCGCGAGCTCCGCCGTCAGCCTGTCCTCGATCCAGTCCCGTAGCGTCGCCGTTCCACTCATCCACCCGTCCCTCGTTTCCATCGAACAGCCGCGTCACCAAGCGCCTGGGGCCGTCAAGCCCGTTCGCCCGCATGCGTCATCAGGCCCGGCGCCCTTGTGTCTCGGGTCCACCCCCTCATAATCGCCCCGTCATGGATCTCAACTCGCCCCTCTTCGACAGCATCCGCATCCGGCGCACCTGCGACGAGCCCAAGACCGCGTCTGGCAAGGCGGCCGGCGGACAGACCGCGAGCGGCAAGCCCGCCGGCACCTGCGAGGCCGAAGGCTGCACGCATGCGGGCCTGTTCCGCGCGCCGAAGGGCCGCCGGGCCGAAGGGCAGTACTGGAATTTCTGCATCGACCACGTGAAGGCCTACAACGCCACGTACAACTACTTCGACGGCATGAACGACGACGCGGTCCAGGCCTTCCAGAAGGACGCGATCATCGGCCACCGCCCGACCTGGGCGATGGGCGTCAACCGCCCGGCAAGCGCCAAGGCCGCCGACGCGCCGCCCCGCGACTGGGCCTACGTCGACCCGCTCGGCGTGCTGCGCGCGGAGGGCGTCGGCGGCACGCGCGGACGTCAGGCTCCCGCCGAGCCCGCGCGCCCGAAGCTGTCGGCGACCGTGCGCAGGGCACTGGACGTGCTCGGCCTGGAGGAAGGCGCCGACACCGCGGCGATCAAGGCGCAATACAAGGCCCTGGTGAAGCGCTTCCATCCCGACGCCAACGGCGGCGACCGCTCCTTCGAGGAACGGCTCCGCGACATCATCCGGGCGCACGACGTGCTGCGCGCGGCCGGCCTCTGCTGAGGCGGGGCGGCACGATCGATGCAACGCGGTGCGATACCGGTTCGGTGGATGCAGGCCGGGCAGCGGCTTTCGCGCGCGGGCAGCCGGCAATTTCCGAATGGCGGCCTATATGGTGGCCACGCCACCGAGTCCGTCCCGTCTGTGGCGCCCCGGCGCGACGACGTTTAAGGAAGGCCTGCATCCCGGCAGCGATTGCCCGGCGAGGCGAGGCCCGAGACAAGTTCCGCGCGGCTCCGATCCGATTGCGTTCGGAAGACCGCCCCTACGAGGTTCCGTATGCTCTCTGACGACAAGCCCGCCGCGCTTCCCGACCGGACCGTCTCGGTCCGTTCCACCTTCGGCATCGACATCGACCTCGACGTGCCCGCCTTCTCGGAGACCAGCGAGCACGTCCCCGATCTCGACGCGGACTACATCTTCGACCGTGAGACCACGCTGGCGATCCTGGCGGGCTTCGCGCGCAACCGCCGCGTGATGGTCACCGGCTATCACGGCACCGGCAAGTCGACCCATATCGAGCAGGTCGCCGCCCGGTTGAACTGGCCCTGCGTGCGGATCAACCTCGACAGCCACGTCTCGCGCATCGACCTCGTCGGCAAGGACGCGATCGTGCTGCAGGACGGCAAGCAGATCACCGCCTTCCAGGACGGCATCCTGCCCTGGGCCCTGCAGAACAACGTCGCGCTGGTGTTCGACGAGTACGATGCCGGCCGCCCGGACGTGATGTTCGTGATCCAGCGCGTGCTGGAGCTGTCCGGCCGCCTGACGCTGCTCGACCAGAAGCGGGTCATCCGCCCCCACCCGGCCTTCCGGCTGTTCGCCACGGCCAACACCGTGGGCCTGGGCGACACGTCCGGCCTCTATCACGGCACCCAGCAGATCAACCAGGGCCAGATGGACCGCTGGTCGATCGTCACCACGCTGAACTACCTGCCGCACGACCGCGAGGTCGACATCGTGTTGTCGAAGGCGGTGCACTACAAGGGCGACCAGGGTCGCGACGTGGTCAGCCGCATGGTGCGCGTCGCCGACCTCACCCGCAACGCGTTCATGAACGGCGACCTCTCCACGGTGATGAGCCCGCGCACGGTGATCACCTGGGCCGAGAACGCCGACATCTTCCGCGACATCGGCTTCGCCTTCCGCGTCACCTTCCTGAACAAGTGCGACGAGCTGGAGCGGACCCTGGTGGCCGAGTTCTACCAGCGCGCCTTCGGCAAGGAACTGCCCGAGAGCGCGATGAACGTCGCGCTGAGCTGATCTTTCGCAATGGAGGAACACGTGGCTCATCCGGTCCCGGCCCCGCACGCGGAGGCCCACGACGCTCCGTCCGGGGACGGTCGGACACGCTACGAGAACGATGTTTACGGCTGGGTGCAGGAGCAGGTAGCGCTGCTGCGCGCAGGCCGGCTCGATTCCCTCGACCTGACCAACATCGTTGAGGAACTGACGGACGTGGGCGCCGAGCAGTACGACAAGCTGGAAAGCGCCGTCGTCATCGTGCTCGTGCACATGCTGAAATGGGACCATCAGCCGGAGCGCCGCAGTCGGAATTGGACGCAGTCGATCGAAGAGCACCGAATTCGGATCGGAAAGCAGTTGCGCAAGAATCCGAGCCTGAAGTCCCGCCTCGCGGAAGCGCTCGTGGACGGATACCGCGTCGGGCGCGTCAAGGCGGCGCGTGAGATGAAGTGCGAAACGCGGTCACTGCCGACGGATTGCCCCTACACATGGGACGATATCCTGAACCGCCCCTTCGACCTCGACATCGACCGGTAGCCCCCATGTCCATCTCCAACCGCAAGCCCGGCGAGCGCCGCGAGCCGGTCGCCGAGCCCCTGAAGCGCTCGGTCGCCGGGTGCCTGCGCGCGATCGCCCGGCGTTCCGAGGTCGAGGTCACCTACGCCACCGACCGGCCGGCCCTCACCGGCGACAAGGCGCGGCTGCCCGAGCCGCCGCGCAAGCTCACCGTCGCCGACGTCGCGATCCTGCGCGGCAACGCCGACGCCATGGCCCTGCGGCTCGGCTGCCACGACATCGCGGTCCATCGCCGCCTCGCGCCGGAGAACTCCGCGGCGCGCGCCGTGTTCGACGCCGTCGAGCAGGCCCGCGTCGAGGCGATCGGCTCGCGCCGGATGTCGGGCGTCGCCTCGAACATCTCCGCGATGCTGGAGGACCGCTATCACCGCGGCGGCAAGTACGAGACCATCACCGACCGGGCCGACGCGCCGATGGAGGATGCCGTCGCCCTGATGGTGCGCGAGCGCCTGACGGGCCAGAAGCCGCCGGAGGCGGCGCAGCGCATCGTCGAGCTCTGGCGCTCGCATATCGAGGACAAGGCCGGCCGCAACCTCGACGGGCTGATCGGCTCGATCGAGGACCAGCGCGGGTTCGGTCGCTCGGTGCGCGAGCTGCTCTCCTCGCTCGACATGGCCGACGAGACCCCGTTCGACCCGGAAGACGACGAGAACGAGGCCCAGGACGACGAGCAGACCCCGAGCGAGGGCGATGCCGAGGAGCAGAGCCAGGGCGACCGCGCCGAAGTCGAGACCTCGGAGGAGGCCTCCGACGACATCGAGGAGGGCGCGCAGGAGGCGGCGGATGCGCCGTCGGGCGAACTCCCGGAGGAATCCGAGGACGCCGAGTCGGAGGAGGCCTCGGAATCCTGGCGCCCGCCGTCCAAGGCGGCCAACGAGCTGCGCGGGCCGGACTACCGGGTCTTCCAGGCGAAGTTCGACGAGGTGATCCATGCCGAGGATCTCTGCGACGCCGACGAGCTGGCGCGGCTGCGGAGCTATCTCGACAAGCAGCTCTCCCATCTCCAGGGCGTGGTCGGGCGGCTGGCCAACCGCCTGCAGCGCCGGCTGCTGGCCCAGCAGAACCGCGCCTGGGACTTCGATCTCGAAGAGGGCCAGATCGATCCGGCGCGCCTGGTGCGCGTGGTCATCGACCCGTTCCAGCCGCTCTCCTTCAAGCAGGAGAAGGACACCAACTTTCGCGACACCGTCGTCACGCTATTGCTCGACAATTCCGGTTCGATGCGCGGGCGCCCGATCACGGTCGCGGCGACCTGCGCCGACATCCTGGCGCGGACGCTGGAGCGCTGCGGCGTGAAGGTGGAGATCCTGGGATTCACCACCCGCGCGTGGAAGGGCGGGCAGTCGCGCGAGGCGTGGCTCGCCGCCGGAAAGCCGAACGCGCCGGGCCGCCTCAACGACCTGCGCCACATCGTCTACAAGAGCGCCGACGCGCCCTGGCGCCGGGCGCGCAAGAACCTCGGGCTGATGATGCGCGAGGGGCTGCTCAAGGAGAACATCGACGGCGAGGCGCTGGACTGGGCCCACAAGCGCATCCTGGCGCGGCCCGAGCAGCGCAAGATCATGATGGTGATCTCGGACGGCGCGCCGGTGGACGACTCGACCCTGTCGGTCAACGCCGGCAACTACCTCGAGCGGCACCTGCGCTGGATGATCGAGGAGATCGAGCAGCGCTCGCCGGTGG
>CAZZZJ010000228.1:0-5779 GCA_964658355.1 Beijerinckiaceae bacterium | reverse complement strand
ACGCGCACGAGCGGTGTCCGGCCGCATCGTAGCAGGCGTCGTGGCGTTGGCAGGCCGCGTCGAGGGCGTCGATCGGCGGCAGGTCGACGCCGCGCTGGCCCGCGCCGCAATAATTGCCATGGAACAGCGCCTTGCCCGTGAGCACGTTCGCGAGGTCGCCCTTCGGCGGGGGCGGCTCCTCCGGTGCGCCACTCGGGTTCAGGTCGTTCGCGGGGCCGCCGGACTTGCTCGCAGACCCGCGCAGGGCCTTGGGAATGCCCGATTGCGCGCCGGGTTCTCCGAGCGCCTCCCCGGTGCGGGAGTTCGGATCGGACAGGTCCGGCAAGGGCGGCGGCGGTCCCGGCCTCACGGCCTCCGCATCTGCCGACCCCGGCACCGCCTCGACCGTCTGCGCCACGGCTCCGTGCGCCACGAACACGGCCAAGCACAGGGCGATCGCAATCCGGATTCTCAATTCCGTCTCCCTTGGATGGACGCGACGTCGCCGGTTGCCTCGGGTCTGATCGAATGCGGCTGCGACGGGAGCGCCCCGGTCCCGAGGTGTTTGCGATCGACGAGGGTCCTTCCGGGAGCGTGGGTCGGACGCCGACCAGATACGGCGAAGGCGGAGAAAGCGTTCCACATGGTCCGTCGCGACGCGGACGCTCCCGCCGCAGCGGCCGAAGGAGCCGCACGAGGGAAAGGCGGGCCACGAGCCGGTCGATCCGACCGCGGCCTTCGCGACGGTCAGGACCGAAGGCTCCGTCGTCGAGGGAGAGCCGAAGCGCAAGCCCAGGCACTTCGAGGTCGTCGGGTCGAAGGACGGCCCACGTCATGGGATCCACGTCGGACGCGACGGCAAGATCCGTCAGGTGAAGCCCCTGGCGGCTCGAGACGTTCGGCGAGGATCGGACCGACGTCACTCCCGCACGTATTCAGCAGTCGGTTCTGGTGATGACGTCATGCGGGAGGAAAGCAAGATCGACCGTTGGTGAACTTTCAACGGCTATAGTCTCTCATTCATCACGTTATGTTGATCCGGCCGAAATCGTCGCACCCATGGGGAGCCGCCGCCATTCCTGGCCGTTGCTTGGCTGTTTCCGTCTAGCAAGGATCATCGCGGGTGATGCCGAAGCTTCCACAGTGGCTCTTCGGACGCAGCATCCTCGCCGTCGGTGCCATCGTGGTCATCCTCGGCGCAGGCGCCCTCGCGATCTACCTCGCCCAGGCGACGACCCTCGTCATCGCGGTGGCCCCACGGGACGGCACCGAGCCGGGCCTGATCAAGGCCTATGCCGATGCCCTGGATGCCGGAGGCGAGAACGTCCGGCTCAAGATCCTGTCGTTCGGCGACGTCCGGGAGAGCGCGGCAGCCCTCCAGGACGGGCGCGCCGACCTCGCGGTGGTCCGGCCCGACGTCGACCTGCCGACCAACGGCCTGACCCTCGCGATCCTTCGCGACCAGGCGATGGTGATCGTCTCGCCGGAGACCACCGGGATCGATGCCTTCCCCAAACTCGCCGGAAAGCGGCTCGGCATCGCCGCGCACAGGGACGCCGATTTCTCCCTGCTGAAGAACATCCTCGGCTACTACGGCTTGAGCTTGGATACGGAGCCGGCGGGGACGAGGGTTCCGGCCAAGTCCGTCCTTCTGGTGCCGGTCGAGGCCACGGATGTCGGCGCCGCGATCCAATCGAGGAAGGTGGACGCCTTCGTCAGCATCATCGCCCCGTCTGCGCCGAAGGCGCTGGCGTTGGTCGAGGCGGTCAAGTCCGTCAGCAAGGGCGGCAAGGTCAACTTCGTCGGCGTGCCCGACGACGACGCCATCATCGAGCGCTTCCCGCGCCTTCAGGCGGTGACCGTACCCGGCGGCCTGTTCGGCGGGCAGCCCAAACTCCCCGACGACGACGTGAAGACGGTCGGTGCCTCCTACCGGCTCATGGCCCGGTCGTCCTTGAGCCGGGTCATCGCCGCCGACGTGACGCAGCACCTGTTCGAGATGCGCACGGCCGCCGCGAAGTCGAGCGATGCGGCCGAATACGTCCTGGCGCCGTCCTACGACACGACGGTCGCGGCCACGAGCGCGCGGATTCCGATCCATCCGGGCGCCATCGACTATTACGAGCGCGAGCAGCACAGCTTCATCGACCGCTACGGCGATACCCTTTACCTCCTGGCGGCCCTGGCCGGCGGTCTGGCCTCCGCCGTCGCATGGCTGCGGCAGAGGCTGGCGGGCCTGCGTCGCGAACGGATCGACGAGGTCACCGACCGCCTGCTGGAGATCATCGAAGAGGCCCGGTCGCTTCGCGACCCGGTGGCCATCGAGGCCCTGAACATCGAGATCGACCAACTCGCCACGGACGTGGTCCGCTACGCCCGCGAACGCGAGCCGGAGATGCGCACCATGGCCGCCGTCGGGATCGCCATCGACACGGCGAAGGCAACCGTTGCCGATTCCCGGACCCTCGCGGCCGGCGGTGGGAGCCCAGGCACCAAGCCGCCCTTGAAGCCGCGGCTCCATCTCGCGGGCGGCGGCTCCGAGACATGAGCCGGTTTCGCACCGGTAATGGGTTCGCGCCGGCCATCGCCGCGACCGGCGGATTGGATAAAATGCGTCCGGTCATGGAAACGTGGGCCCACGGCTACGCTTTTTGCGACGTGCCTCGGGCCGGCCGACGTGCCGCAGTCCCGCAAACCGCGTAGTCCCGCATGCCCGGCCCGGCACCCGCGACCGCCAGCACGCCGGCCGCCCCAGGGGGGAGGATGCGGGCGAACAGGAGTTCGTGGCGGCAGCCCAGTCCCGCCTGTTCCAACCCGGCGTCGACTGGGTGAAGGACGCGGGCGACCAGCTCGATGAGCGGTTCCCGTTCCCCCGACGCCTGCCCCGCCAGAAGGGCGTCGAAATGGGTCGAAGGCGCCGAGACCAGGCGTCCGTCGCGCACGACGCGCAGCGGTGCGTTCTCCCGCCGCAACCGCGTCCAGGCGGCCACGGCCGCGTCGCTCTCCGCCCGGGAGAACGGACGCCGCCTCTCGCCCAGGCCGGCCGCCACGATCTCCGCGGGCCGCAACTGGGCCAGCGACCGGACCGATCTCGTCACGGCATGCGACGGCCCCCCGGTCCGGCGCGGGCTGCCCGGACGAGGAATCGGCCGATATGGCGACCAGGATCAGCGAGGCTCGGGCCCACCCGAACCTGTCCATGACTTCCTCGCTCCTCGACCGCTTGCCCCGGTCCCGCCGTATCTTCGGAGGGGTTCGCCGTGCCGGCCCTGCAGCGACCGGCATCAGGGCGCCGCAAGGTTCAGCCCGGGCTCCGTGCCAGGGCCCGTGCGATGATCTCGCCGAGCGCATCCGCCGTCGGCGCCCCCTCGTGTCGGTCGTCGTCCACGAACAGCGTCGGCGTACTGTGGACGCCCAGGGTCGAGGTCGCCTGCGCAGAGACGTGCTGCACGCCGTCGAAGAGGGACTGGTCGCGCAGGATGGCATCGAACCGATCCCGGCTGATCCCCGCCTGCTGCACCACTTCGCGCAGGGCATCGAGTGGCTTCTCCACGAACGCCCAGGACCGCTGCCGCGCGAACAGGAGATCGGTGAGAGCGTAGTAATGCCTCGCGCCGTCCGCCCGGGCCAGCATGAAGCCGGCCGTGTCGAGAGGGCTCAACGGGTATCCGCGCAACGCGAACCGCACCTGTCCGGCATCGACCCAGCGCGCCCTGACGGCCGGCCAGGTCCCGTCATGGAACGCCGCGCAATGCGGGCAGGTCAGCGCGGCGTACTCGACGAGCGTCACCTTCGCCTGGGGCGATCCCACCCAGACATCGCCGAGCGGGCCGGCCAGGGCTGGGTCCCCGACATGGACGGCCGCCGGATTGCGAGGGCCTCTCAGCGCCATCGCGGCGACGCCGAGGGCCGACAGACCGAGGACCGATCCCGTGATCACGCCGCGACGGCTGAGACGCGTCGACGCCATTCTGACAACCGGCGTCATGCGAGGTCTCCGGCGGGGCGTCTGCGCTGGCGAGGCACGGGACGCATCACCAGCGGTGATGCCAGCCCGCATGGCGGAAGCCGCCCCAGCGATGCCCGCCGCCGTGCCAGGCGAAACGGCGATGCCAGCCGTAAGGATCGGCGTAATGCCGGCGGGGGCCTCCCCAGCCGCGATAGCCGAAGTGACGGTACACGGGGCCGTAGGCGTAGGGACGGTAGCCGAGATTCGGCCGGCACCAGCCGTAGAACCCGCGGTGGAACCCGAGGCCGCAGCCGTCACGGGCCTCGGCGGCCGAGCCGGCGGTGAGAAGCCCCGCGGCGAGGGCGAGCGGTAGGATGACCTTGCGGATCATGTTCGGCTCCATGCTCGTCCGGCACGCGACCGGACGCAGGTTTCGGGACAGGGGTGGGAAGGCTCAGTTCGGCCAGCAGCGGCGGCCGTAGGGCCCGACGTGGAAGCCCGCCGGGCACGAGCGGCCGCGGGCGTAGCCGCCCCACTGACCGCCGGTCCTGCAGCCGCCGTAGGGGCCGCGATGGCCGTAGGGACCGCAGCCGCCGTAGACCTGGATGATCCGCGCGTCGTCCGATCCGTCGGACACGGCGTCCTGGATCAGGGACGACGCCGAGGCCGGGAATGCCAGGCCGGCCATGAGCGCGACGGGGGCGAGCATCTTCAACATCATCGGATCCTTCTCTGTCCTCAGGCGTGCCGCGATGCCCGAGCCGGCGCCGCGACCGATAAAGGCCAAGATCGTCCCGGCCTCCTTCCTGGATGTGACCGACCGATGCGTCGACGTAACGTTTTGTAACGGGCCGCCCTGCGGGCCAGACCGGTCGTCAGGCGATGGCCGGCAGGGTCGCGACGAGGCGTGCGCCGCCCAGCGGTGAGGCCTCGGCCACGACGGTACCGCCATGCGCCTCCGCGATCTGGCGGGCGATGGCGAGGCCGAGACCGGTGCCGCCGGTGCGACGGTTGCGGGACCGTTCGATCCGGTAGAACGGGCTGAACACGGCCGTCCGCTCGGATTCCGGAATGCCCGGGCCGTCGTCCTCCACCGTGACCCGGCACAGCGCGCCGGTCCGGCTCACGGTGACGGCCACCGTGGAGCGGCCGAACTTGACGGCGTTCCCGATCAGGTTGGCGACGACCCGGCGCAGGGCGACCGCATCCCCGGCGGCGACGACATCCTGCGCATCCTCGCCGATCAGGCGGACGTCGATGCCTTGCGCGGCGTGTTCGGCCACCTCGACGGCGACGAGGTCGGCGAGGTCGACCGCCGTCCGTCCCACCTCGACGGCCGTGCCCCGGGCGAAGCCCAGGGAGGTCTCGATCAGCGCGGTCATCGCATCGAGGTCCTCGATCAGCCTGTCCCGTCGCTCCGGTTCCGTCACGCCGTCCGCCCGCAGCCGCAGGCGGGTCAGGTAGGTCTTGAGGTCGTGCGAGATCGCGCCGATCAGCATCGAGCGCTCCCCGAGGAGCCCGACGATCCGCTCCTGCATGTCCCGGACCGCCCGCGAGAGCCCGCGGATCTCCGGGGCGCCCTGGGGCGTCGCCACCGGCTGGTGGGCACGACCGTCGAATCGGGTGACCGCCTCGGTGAGGCGTCGCAGGGGGACGAGCTCGTGGCGTGCGCCGACGAGGACGAGCCCGGCCACCGCCGCGCCGAGGACGGCGACCCACAGGCTCAGCGGCTGGCCGAGCAGCCACGGCATGATCGACCGGTGTTTCTCGACGGCCGAGATCACCAGGGTCCGGCCGTCCGGCAGTCGATAGGTCGCCGTGGCGAGGCGACCGATGGGCCCGTTGCGATCC
>CAZZZJ010000227.1:0-5817 GCA_964658355.1 Beijerinckiaceae bacterium | reverse complement strand
CGGACCTTCGCCCCACATCATCGGGCAGGGGAGGGCGCCATCCTCGGGCCACGCGCCGTCGCGGCGGACGGCGAAACGCCAGCGCAAGGCACCGCGGCTCACACCGAGGGCATCCCCGAACAGCCCGGGATGCCGGCGGAGCAGGCCGTCGAGGTCGTCGATGCGGGCGACCCAGCCGCGCAGGCGCCGGCCGGCATCCCAATCGGCCCGCACGCGGGCGCCGTCGTCGAGGCCGAACCAGCGCGGGCGGCCGGGTGGCACGGCCGCGTCGTCCGCCGCGATCACCTCCAGGAACGTCGCCGGGCCGAGCCGCAGAAGGTGATTGCGGGTCGCCATCTCGCGGTGTCGCCCGCCCTCCGGCATGACGATCCCGAGGCGGTCGCGAACATGGGCGACACCCTCGGCGAGCGTCGGCGCGACGACGGCCATGTGGTCGAACGTGAGCATTCCAGCATCCTCCCGGACGGTCAGGCCGCGGAGGCGATCCGGTCTTCGACCCGGAACTTCGGATGCGCGAGGTCGGCCTCGAACGCGGCGATCCCGGAGGCCGGCATCGGCCTGTGGAACAGGTAGCCCTGCATGTAGCGGCAGCCGGCCGCGCGCAGATGAAGCATCTGCGCCTCGGTCTCGACGCCCTCGACCACGCAGAGCAGGCGGAGGTTCCGCGCGAGGTCCAGGATCGAGCGGATGATGTTGCGCGAGGCGGCATCGCTGCAGAGGTCGGTCACGAAGCTGCGGTCGATCTTCAATTCGCTGATCGGCAGGCGGTGGACGTAGCCGAGGCTCGAATAGCCGGTGCCGAAATCGTCCAGCGCGATGCCGACGCCGAGCGCCTTCAGGGCGGCGAGCGAGCGGCCGGCATCGACGAGGTCGCGCATCAGGCCGGTCTCGGTGACCTCGAAGACGATCCGGTCGGGCGCGATGCCGCTCGATGCGATCAGGTCGGTGATCGTCGCGATGCCCTCCGGGGCGGCGAGGTCGTGGGCGGAGAGGTTGAAGGACAGGGCCACGTGCTCGGGCCAGGACGCCATGGCCGCCAGCGCCTTGCCGAGCAGGACGAGGCTCAGGTCGTGGATCAGGCCGGTCCGCTCGGCCACCACGATGAAGTCGACCGGCGAGACGAAGCCGAGGGTTGGGCTGTTCCAGCGCGCCAGCGCCTCGTAGGCCTGGACCCGCCCCGCGACGACGTCGACGATCGGCTGGAACAGCAGGTGGAACTCGGCCGCGAGGTCGGCCCGGCGCAGGGCCTGCTCGACCACCGCCTGCCGGTGCATCCGGTTCTCGTGCTCGAACGCGAAGCAGGCCGCCGTGCCGGGCGCATGGGCCTTGGCATGGTAGAGCGCGTGGTCCGCCCGCTCGACGAGGACTTCCGCGGTCTCCGCGGTCTCGGGAAAGCGCGCGAAGCCGATCGAGGCGCCGATCCGCGCGGTGCCTTCGCGCAGAGCATAGGGCTGTTTCAGCACCGAGCAGAGCGTCCGGCCGAGGGCGTCGAGATCCGGCGTCCCCTGGAGGATCAGGCCGAACTCGTCGCCGCCGAGGCGCGCGACCGAGCCCGCAGCGCCGAGCGTCTCCTGCAGCCGCCGGCCGACCTCGCACAGCACCGCGTCGCCCGCGCGATGCCCGAGGGTGTCGTTGACCGGCTTGAAGCCGTCGAGGTCGATCAGGCCGATCGCGAAACACCCATCCGCCTCGCCCGCGGCCACGATCGCCGTGTCGAGTTCGGCGAAGAAGAAGCGCCGGTTCGGAAGACCCGTCAGCGGGTCGGTGTGTGCGAGCGAGCGGTTCTCCTGGATCAGGCGCGTGAGGCGGCGGAAATCCCGGTAGCAGACCGATTGCATGAACAGCATCACCACCACGACGCCGACGTAGTTCAAGGCAGTCGCCCGCAGCACCGGGTTGCCGATCGCGATGAAGTACACGGTGATCGGCGTGGCGATCGCCGAGACGATGAGCGCCGCCGAGCGCAGGTGCATCAGGCAGGAGATGCAGGCGATCATCGTGATGGTGAGGAAGAACAGCACGTGCATGTGGGCGGTGACGTCGCCGTAGCGCGTCAACATCAGCGCCCACGCCGTGAAGCCGAGACCGAGGAGGGCGGCGAGCCGATTGGTCCCCTTCAACCGCCGCAGGGCCTCCGCGGGCTCGATCGCCTGATGGTTCGTGCGGCTCCAGATCAGCACGCGGGAGGCACAGGCCAGGAGCAGGATCGCGAGCGGCAGGATCGTCAGCGCATCCGGCGCCACACCGTAATGGGTGTAGGCGACCGCGATGGCATCGAGGCTGAGGATCGCATGCAGGATCGGCACTTGCCGCGACAGCGCCCGCGCCTGGGCGACCAGAAGGTTCGGCTCGTCGTCCGGCACCATCAGGATCCGGCGCAGAAGTCCCAGAATCGTCATCGCCGGCGCCATGGCGCGGATCTTCGGATCCGCAGCGCGAGATGGCATCGGAAAGGCCTAAGATTCCAATAATCGATCGGCGGACGTGCCGATTTCGAGGCCTCACTCAGGGTAGCATATTGGTTGTACAGTCCAACGGAAGTGCTGAAGCTCTCGACAGGTCGATCGGATCGCTCAAGCCTCGCGCGGTGCCGTCTCATCGCTAACAATCGGGCCAGCGCATGAAGGCTCCGAGCGTGTGATCATGATCTCGTCGATGCACCGCGCGCCGTCGCCGATCGCCTGCGCCGGCAAGAAATCTCAGCGTGTCCGGCGCGTTGAAGACGGTGATGTCGGCGGCCGCCTCCTCCCACAGCCGCCCCGATGTCGCGTCGGACGCGCGCCGCGTGGGGCCGGCCCGTCCGCGCGGCGGCGTCGTCCGGTCGCCGTTTGCGCCTGCCGGACCGGTCGTGCCCGCGCCAGGACGGCCGGTTCGGCGGCTGGAGCAGCCGGTCGCGAGCCTGCTTGAACATGACGCGCAGATCGCTGACCCAGTAATCGGCCGGCGTCGCGTTCCACAGGCGCAACAGGTCGGCATCGGAGACGTCGTCGCGCGTGATCCTGTCCAGGAACTCGCGCAGGCGGATCCGGTCCTGGCCGGTGAACGGATCGAGCACGATGGCCCAGACCTCGTCCTCCGTCTTCCCGGTCATGTCTAGGTCCTGGTAGAAACCTAAACCAAATTGATAGAATTCGGGCGTGGGTTCGAGGCGCGGCTTGGCCATGGCGTCCCCCCTCTTCCGCTGCCCATTGCCTGCGCGGAGCTTGAACCGGTCCTTCGCTCAGATCCGATCGCGGGCGCCGGCCAGGAAGGCGCGCAGGTCCTGCGCGGTAGGGAAGTAGATGTCGGCGTCCGTCTCCTTCCACAGCCGCTCCAGCGTCGCGTCGGACGCCTCGCGGAGGGCGCGGTCGATGAACTGGTGCAGCCGGATGCGCTCCTCGCCGCGGAAGAGGTTGAGCACGAAGTCGTACCTCTGGTCGAGCGTCGGCGCATCGTGATCGCTGTCCAAAATGAACCAGCGGCCGAACTTCAGGAATTCCGGGGAGGCCTGCACTTCAACCTCCGTCGTTGCGCGGATAGGCCGTATGGATGCAATACCCGCGAGGGCTGCCTGGATCGTGAAGGAGAAAGATCCCGACACCTTAGGTCGTGCGCATATACGGTTCGAGCTGCCCCGCCGTGTAGGCTTCCCGCCCGGTTCTGTATCCGAAGCGAGATGTTATGAAGGCATTGTCTTTTCTACCGGTTGCGACGTCGTCGACCTCGGAAGAATTCTGTTCCAATGTCCGATTGACGAAATCGTTTGCAGTCTCCACGGATTCGAACGAACCATCCCGTCTGTAGCCGTACCTCACGACAGGCACCGTCCTTTTGCTGGACTGGACGCGATGCATCATCTCCGCATCCGTCTTGCCGACATGCTTGCGAAGCGTATGCCCGCCGCGCGCCTCTTCCTCGGAGAGCACGACCCTGTACCGGCGGTCGGCGTCGTCCGAGACGCGGACGATCTGCGCATCGTCACCGGAATCATGCCCGTCGCCCGCATCGCCGTCGGTCCATTGGCCGCAGTTCGGGTTCCCGGCCGGCACGCGGGGCTGGTCGGCGTGATACGCACGCAGCGACAGGCGCAACCGCAGGAAGGCGACCTCCACGCGGTACGAAGCGATCAGCTATCTCGCCCGCAAAAGGCCCGTCGCGCCTGACGCCATGGACTGCACCCCTCGGATCTTCCTATATTCCTATAAAGGAATATTTTCAGAAAACCAAGGGTGCCATTGAACCCTCAAACGCGAAGCGCCGGAGCCTCGGCAAGGCTCCGGCGCTTTTTGTGGCGGGTCGTCGGGGGAGCGGGCGTCGCGCCCGCCCCGGTCTCAGAGCGAGTAGTACATCGTGAACTCGACCGGGTGGGGGGTCATCTCGTAGCGCATGACCTCCTCCATCTTCAGGGCGATGAACGAGTCGATCTGGTCGTCGGTGAAGACGTCGCCGGCCTTGAGGAAGGCGCGGTCGCGGTCGAGGTTCTGCAGCGCCTCGCGCAACGAGCCGCAGACGGTGGGGATCTTCTTCAGCTCGCGCGGCGGCAGGTCGTAGAGATCCTTGTCCATGGCCGCGCCCGGATCGATCTTGTTCAGGATGCCGTCGAGGCCGGCCATCAGCAGCGCCGAGAAGGCGAGGTAGGGGTTGGCCATCGGATCGGGGAAGCGGACCTCGACGCGCTTGGCCTTCGGGCTCTTCGTCCACGGGATGCGGCAGGAGGCCGAGCGGTTGCGCGCCGAGTAGGCGAGCAGCACGGGAGCCTCGTAGCCCGGCACCAGGCGCTTGTAGGAGTTGGTGGACGGGTTGGTGAAGGCGTTGAGCGCCTTGGCGTGCTTGATGATGCCGCCGATGTACCAGAGGCATTCCTGGGAGAGGCCCGCATACTTGTCGCCGGCGAAGATCGGCTTGCCGTCCTTCCAGATCGACTGGTGCACGTGCATGCCCGAGCCGTTGTCGCCGAAGACGGGCTTCGGCATGAAGGTCGCGGTCTTGCCGAAGCTCTGCGCCACGTTGTGGATGCAGTACTTGTAGATCTGCATGTGATCGGCGAGCAGAGTCAGCGTGTCGAACTTCATGCCGAGCTCGTGCTGGGCGCTCGCGACCTCGTGGTGGTGCTTCTCCACCTTCACGCCCATGCCCTGCATCGCGGCCAGCATCTCGCCGCGCATGTCCTGGGCCGAATCCTGCGGCGGCACCGGGAAGTAGCCGCCCTTGGTGGCGACGCGGTGGCCGAGGTTGCCGCCCTCGTAGTCGGTGAAGCCGTTCGAGGGCAGCTCGGTCGAATCGAGCTGGAAGCCGGTGTGGTACGGGTCGGCCCCGAACTTCACGTCGTCGAACACGAAGAATTCGGCCTCGGGGCCGACGAAGATCGTGTCGCCGATGCCGGTGGACTTGAGGTAGGCCTCGGCGAGCTTGGCGGTGCCGCGCGGGTCGCGGGGGTAGGGCGCTCCGGTCGATGGCTCGAGCACGTCGCAGACGATGACCATGGTCGCCGCCGAGAAGAACGGGTCCATCGTGGCGGTCGCCGGGTCCGGCATCAGCAGCATGTCGGATTCGTTGATCGCCTTCCAGCCGGCGATCGACGAGCCGTCGAACATCGTGCCTTCCTCGAAGATCTCGTCGTCCACCAGGCTGACGTCGAAGGTGACGTGCTGCCACTTGCCGCGCGGGTCCGTGAACCGGAAGTCGACATACTTGACGTCGTTGTCCCGGATGGTCTTGAGCACCTCGGCCGCTGTCGTCATCGTGGACGTCCTCCTGACATTCGTGGGCCGCCGCACCGTGCCGTGCGCCGGACGTGCGCTCCATACAGCCCGGGACGCCGTCGTGCCAACCGAAGGG
>CAZZZJ010000226.1:1555-5833 GCA_964658355.1 Beijerinckiaceae bacterium | reverse complement strand
GGTGCCGCTTCCCGGGCTCAACCGCTGGCGCAAGGCGCCCGAGACCACGGCCTCGGTGGCGAGCGCCCCGAGCCCGGCCGGCGTCCTCGGCCAGCTGTTCGGCGATCCGTCGACTGCGGCACTGGGCACGACCGCCGCTCGCCGTCCGCCGACCCGCGGCGCGGACAATCGCAACTTCATCGAGAAGCTCTTCGGCGTCGGCGAGTGATGCCGAGCCTCACCGATTCCGACCCACGGCCGGGATCGACGAGGGCTGGTTCGAGCGGCCTCGGCGCTAAGGCGGCCCGGCATACCCCCGGGGCGTCGATCGGACGCCTCGGTCGCCAAAACCGGCTCGAAATTCAGGAAGGATTTAGGACGCTGATCGATCCTCATCCGATCGAACGGCGTCATTAGACGAAAACAACGCTTTCGGATGCAGCATCTCCGCGGGACTTGGTCGTTGGATCTCCGGTCGATGCTTGCCAACCTGAAGTGTGCCGTGACGGCGCACCTGCAACGCGACCGTGCCTCGCAGCTGATCGCTCGCCTCTGTTTCGGCGTCACCGTCTGCCTCGCCGTCCTCGGCATCTACCTGATCCACGATCTTCGCGCCGGCGCGTGGCAGCGCGCGGACGTCAACGCGCAGAACCTCCTCGCGATGATCAAGGAGGGCGTGGCGCGCAACGTCGTGCTGTACGACCTCTCGCTCCAGGCCACCGCGGCGCGGGCCATCCGCCAGGACATCGCCGAGCTGAGCCCCGACCTGCGCCGCGAGGTGCTGTTCGATCATTCCGCGTCGGCCGCAGGCCTCGGGATCATCGCCCTCGTCGATGCGTCGGGTCGGGTCGCGTCGACCTCGAATGCCGAGGCCTGGAGCCGCCACTCGATCGCCGACCTTCCCGAATTTCGGCGCCTCAAGTCCGACCCGCACTTGGGCCTCCTGATCACCGGGCCGCGGATCTCGCGCATATCGGGCCGGACGATCATGGCACTGAGCCGGCCCATCGTGAACGCGGATGGATCGTTCGGCGGCATGGTGAGCGGTGCGATCCATCTGGCCTATTTCCAGGCCCTGTTCGCCCGGCTCGGGATCGATCCCGGCACAAACGTCAACATCTTCCACCAGGACGGAACCTTGATGCTGCGCCAGCCCGACGTTGCGGGCTACGTCGGACGCACCGCCATCGGGACCTCCGGCCTCGACGGCAAGACGCGCGTCTACCATTACGCCAAACTCGACGGGCTGCCGCTCATCGTCAACGTCGCCGTCGACGTGGACAGCATCCGGGCCGTCTGGCTGTCGAAGGCGATCTGGATCGCGGCCCTGATCGTCGGCTTGATCGGCGTGACGCTGGGATCGATGCTCGTGCTCCAAAGGGAGATGGCCCGTCGTGCGAGGGCGGAAGAATCGGCGCGCACCGCCAACGCCGAACTCTCGCGCCTCGCGCTCACCGACAGCCTGACCGGCCTGCCGAACCGCCGACGCTACGATGCGGCCCTGGCGGAGGCGTGGCAACGCGCGGCACGCAAGCGGGAGCCGATCGCGCTGCTGCTGCTCGATGCCGACCACTTCAAGCACTTCAACGACCATTTCGGCCACCACCGCGGCGATGCGGTGCTCCAGGCCCTGGCCGGCTGCGTGCTCCAGAGCCTCGCCGGCATCGACGCGGTCGCCTGCCGGATCGGCGGCGAGGAGATCGCGGTGATCCTCCCCGGCTTGACCCTGGAGGCGGCAGGGGTCCGGGCCGACCGGATCAGGCGCGCGGTCGTCGGCCTTCAGATCGCGCACGCGCCGGAGATCGGCGGCGTGGCGACGATCAGCATCGGCCTCGCCTGCCGGGTGCCGGAACGGCACGACGATGCGGTGGTGCTGTTCGCGGATGCGGACGCCGCGCTCTACGCCGCCAAGAGCGCCGGCCGCAATCGCGTTCGGATCGCCGCTGCTTCCACCGGCTCCGCGACGCCGCTGGCCCTACGGGCCTGAACGGTCCGACCACGTCGCCGATCACAGCATCGGAAGGGTCCTCGGTCGCGGGCCGCGCGGGAACTGCGCCTCGATCATCGCGATCTCGGCCGCGTTGAGATGGAGCGCCCCCGCGCCGGCATTCTCGACGGCGCGCGCCGCGCGGCCGGTCTTGGGGATCGTGAAGGTGTTCTCGCTTCGCGTCAGGAACGCCAGCGCGACCGCGTAGGGCGTCGTCCCGTGGGCCTGCGCGATGCCGGCGAGCACCCGTCCGCCGGCACTGGACGAATTCGGGAAGTCGCCGCTGCCGAAGGGCGAGTAGCCGACCAGGGCGACCCCGTTCTTCGCGCACCACGGCAGCACCGCGTGCTCGATCGCCCGTTCGCCGAGGTGGTACAGCACCTGATTGCAGGCGATGCGGTAGGGGCCGGCGATGCGCAGCGCCCGGTCGAGGTCGTCGACGTCGAAGTTGCTCAGGCCCCAGGACAGGATCTTGCCAGCCAGGCGCAGGTCCTCGAAGCCGGCGATGGTCTCCTCCAGCGGGTGGCTGCCCGGCCAGTGGAGCAGGTACACGTCGAGACGATCGGTCCCGAGGCGCCGCAGCGACTGCTCGCAGGCCCGCACGACCCCGCGCCGCGTTGCGTTGCCCGGAACCACCTTGGACACGAGGAAGATCTCCTCGCGCAGGCCGCGGATCGCCTCGCCGACGATCGCCTCGCCGTCGCCATACATCTCGGCGGTGTCGATATGGGTCATCCCGGCATCGACGCCCGCCCGCAGGGCGGTGACCGCCGCATCGCGTGCCGTGGCATCGATTCGCCACGTGCCCTGCCCGATGACCGGAACGTTGATGCCCGTCGTGCCGAAGGGTCTGGCGTACATCGCGTGGATCCTGTCTCGATGAGGCGCTCGGTTCGCCCCGAAGGTGCGGTGCCGGCGGCGCGACCGTTCGATCGGCGGAACGGATGGCGCCCGCGCCTTAATCGCGCCATCATGGGACGATGAGCAATGGCCCGGCACCGGGTCCGGACCTAGACTTTGGGCGATGCCGCGTCCCCCGGACGGGGATGGCCTCCGCCGGGTCCGTCCGCGTCCGGGTCGAGAACGCTTCAGGATCGGTTTCGTGTACGCTGCCTGTCCGCCTTCCCCGATCCTCGCCGACGCGGACCACTAGATGCTGCCGCAGCACCGCTGGTTCTGGGCCCTGATCCTCGTCGCCTCGGGGGGCGCCGGACTCCTCTACAATCTGCTCTTCGTCGGTGGGACGTCGCTGGCGGCGGGAATGGTCTACGGCCTCGCCGTCGGCGTGACGGTGCTGGCCTTCGACCGCGGTCTCATCCTCTCCGGCCTCCAGACGCGCCTCCGCCGCCTGCCGGCGATGTTCTACGTGCCCGCGGCCGAACTGCTCTACGTGCTGATGATCGCCCTCGGCTGCGCCCTCGGCGGCCTCGTCGTCTGGGCGCTCGGGCTCACCGGCGACGGTCTGTTGGCGGCCGTGCGGATCACGCCGCGGGTGCTCGCCTACTCGCTTGCGGTCTCGGCGCTCCTCGTCTTCGTCGTGCGGATGCGCGACCTCATCGGCGGCGAGGTCTTCGTGAACTTTCTTGTCGGCCGCTATCACAAGCCGGTCCGCGAGGAGCGGATCTTCCTGTTCCTCGACGTGGTCGGCTCCACCGCCTTCGCCGAGACGCACGGCGACCTGCGGGCGCAGGAATATCTCGGCGCGATCTTCGCGACGCTCGCCGAGCCGGTGCGGCGCAACGCCGGGTCCACCGACGACTACATCGGCGACCTCGCCATGATCACCTGGCCGATGGCGCGCGGCCTCAAGGACGCGCGCTGCGTCGCCTGCGTGTTCGACGTGCTCGACCGGATCGAGGCCGACGCCGCGGCCTGGACGGCGCGCTTCGGCACCGTGCCGCGGTTGCGCGCGGCCCTGCACGGCGGGTCCGTGGTCACGGCGGAGGTCGGCGTCGACCGGCACAAGATCGCCTATTTCGGCGACGCGGTGAACGTCACCTCGCGGATCGAGGCCCTGTGCCGGCCGCTCGGCGTCGGCATCCTGATCTCGCAGGACCTTCTCGGCCGTCTCGACGCGTTGCCACAGGGAATCGTTGCCCGCTCGCTCGGAGCCCATGCCCTGCGCGGGCGCGGACAGCCGCTCTCGGTGGCGACCCTGGAACGCACCGTCGCCGAGACGTCGCAACCCATCGAGGCGGAGCACCCGGTACTCAGGGTCGCGCGATGAGTGGAGCCATGCTGACCAGCCTACGGATGCTGCTGCGCTTCGGGCTCCCCCTCGTCGGCATCGTCGTCGTCGGGCGGGCGATCGT
>CAZZZJ010000226.1:0-1455 GCA_964658355.1 Beijerinckiaceae bacterium | reverse complement strand
GCCGGTTTCGCGGTGGTCGCCGCCTTGAAGGCGGCCTCCGCCGCCTGACGCGGATCGGTGATGCGGCGGCTACGGTCGAAGGCCATGGTCGCCCCTCAGGCCTTCTTGGCGGCTTTCGCCGCGGTCTTCTTCGGAGCGGCCTTCTGGGCTTCCGCCTTTTCCGCGGCCTTCTCCGCCGCCTTGGCCTTCGCGGCGGCCGCCTTCGTCAGCGGCTTCACCTCGGAGGCCTTGGCCTGCGCGTCGGCGGCTTCCTTGGCGAGCCGCATCGCCCGGAGGCGAACGGTGCGCTCGTCGACGGCCTTGATCGAGGCGATGTGCTCGGCCATGGCCTGGGCACCCTCGCGCTGCATGCGCTCGGCACGCTCGGCGCGCTCGGCACGCTCCTCGGCCTTGTGCTTGGCTTCTTCTTCCGGAGTCCGGACTTCGTCCTCGGTGTCCGCGCCCGTATCGATCTCGTCGCTCATCATATCCCTTTCGTGCCATCCCGATCCGGCACGACATGGATGCTCCAGTCGCGAAGGGAGCGCTCCACTGCGTCGGAATGGGCAGGCCCGGCACATCCCGAAAGCAGGTCGGAGGCCGGTTCGCATCGTCTCCGCCGATCCGCCGCGAACCCGTCGCGACGTGCGGAACCGATGATCGTGTAGCATGCCGGGGGGCGCGATGGCGAATGCCGAGGCCCCGTCCGACGCAAGTCACCGTCAGTTATCCCGTGCGGCGGTCTTCGCCGTCACCGCGAAACCAGCGGTGTCGCCGCCGGCTCCACTGTCCGCCCCCATCCGCGATGCGTGTTCAGCGCACCCGATAGTTCAGAGGGATGGTCACCGAGAGGCTCGATTGGGTCACGCCGGGCGGCGCGGCCGGCAGGCTGCCGCGAACGGCGCCCAAAGCCGCGCTGTCGATCTGGCCGACGCCGCTGCTGCGCGCGAGGCCGGCGCTCGTGACCTGGCCCGATCGCAGCACGGTGAAGCGCACCATCGCGGTGCCGCCGGCCGTGCCGGTGGCGGCGCCCGGGTTCATCCGGCCGTGGATCGCCGAGCTGATCGCTCCGGTCCATTGCCGCATGGCGCTCGGGTCGCTGCCCGCCGAGGCCCGTCCCGCCGCGTTCTCGCGCGAGGACGAGGCGGAACTCCGGCTCTCGGCGCCCGCCCGGGCCTCGGCCTGCTTCGCCTTCGCCTCGCGCGCGGCCTTGGCCTTGGCCTCGCGGATCGCCTCCTTGCGCTCCTCGATCGCCTCGCGACGCGCCTCCTCGATCTGCTCCTGGCGCTTCTGCGCCCGGATCTTGGCCTCGCGCTCGGCCTTGAGCTTGGCGAGCCGCTCGACCGACGCGGCGTCGGTCTCCTTGCTCAGCGCGGACTCCTCCATCATCAGCCGGTTGACCGCGCGCCGGAGCTCGTCGATCTCGACGGGGCTGGAGTCGATCTCCATCCGCAGGCGCGAGGCGGCCTCGTCGAC
>CAZZZJ010000225.1:4782-5849 GCA_964658355.1 Beijerinckiaceae bacterium | reverse complement strand
TCGCGTAGATGTAGAAGTCGAAGAACTCGATCGCCGTGCCGACGAAGCTCGCGGCTAGGACGCGGCGGGCCGAGAGGGGGAATGGCGTGGTCTGAAGCATGATCGTTCGCGTTCGCGCCGGAAGACGGGCGCCCCGGGTAGTGCACCGGACGGCATTTGCCCAGCATCCCGCCCTCGCCAAACCCTGAAAGGGCGCAAGACCGAAGCGCGCGTGTATCCCGTGCTGTAATCCCGCCGTCGCGGCGCGTGACTTGTGCGATGCAAAGGGGTGTTTCCAGAGGAAAAGCCCGATGCGAGGGCAGATCTCCGTGGCATTTCGGCCGATCCGAGAGCGCGCCGTTTGGCACGAAAACTCCGGGGACGGATCGTCCGTCAATGAAGACGCCATCGCCTCCGCCGGCAATGCCGCCGATACGCTCCGCTCCGCCCGCCATGCCGAGCCGGGGCTCGCCACCGAAAACCGGGACCTCCGCCAGCGGCGCCGCTTGGAACCGGACGCCGTCGGTCGCCTTACTCTCCCGGTCCGTCGAGCCCCGCGATCGAGGAACCCTCCACGCTCGGGGCGCGCCGGCTTGAGGGAGGGTTTCACGATGAGCGACGGATTTCCATCCATGACCGCGCTTCTGGGCCTGCTCGCAGTGGCGGGCTACCAGAACCGGGACAAGATCGCCGACATGCTGGGCGGCCAGGCGCCGGCGGCGTCGTCTGGCCGCGCCGGCGAACAGACGTCGGCACCGGGCGGCCTCGGCGGCCTGCTCGGCGGGGCCGCCGCCGGCGGTGCGGGCAGCTTCCTCAACAGCGGGCTCGGCGAATTGCTGGACCGCTTCACCAAGGCCGGCCACGGCGACGCGGCCTCCTCCTGGGTCAACCAGGGCCCGAACCGCGAACTTCCCACCCAGCACCTGGAGCAGGCCATCGGCCCCGACGTGCTGGCGACCCTGTCGCAGAGGACCGGTCTCTCGCGGGACGAACTGCTCGCCCGCCTCGCGCGCGAATTGCCGGGCGCGGTCGACCGCTACACCCCGGACGGCCGCATCCCCGGTTGATCAGCGCGCGCCATGGTCCGT
>CAZZZJ010000225.1:0-4772 GCA_964658355.1 Beijerinckiaceae bacterium | reverse complement strand
CGCGTGCCGGACCGCCGCGAAGCTCAGCGGCTCTTCTTGTAGAGCTTGCTCGCGATCTCGAAGATCTCTTCGGGCGCGTAATCCGGCGCGAAGGCGCCGTAATTGCCGTCGAGCTCCGGAATCTTGCCGCCCTCGGGGGCGCCGTCGACGACCTCGAGGTTGCCCGGCGGATCTCCCGGCAGGGCGACCTCGTCGTTCGACCACACGCCGGCGGCCTCCGCGTAGTCGTCGGGGCTGAAGGTGTAGAGGCGGCGATGCTTGCCCTCGGCCAGGTACTTCTGGCACTCCGGAACGCGGCTGAGGTCGATGTTCGGGGTCGGCAGCATCTTCTCGATCTCGACGCCGGTGAGCTTCTTCAGGGCCAGGGCGTAGGCGTGGGCGTGGAGCGAGCCGCGCACCAGCAGGTAGCCGCAGACCTCGCGGCCCGTGGGCTCGGTCATCGTCTCGTAGACGCGCAGCTTGTGGATGCGGGCGCCGCATTCCAGATGGAAGTTGTGCAGCAGGTCGATGATCAGGTTTCCGGTCGTCGTGACCATGTCCATGTTCCACGACGCGGCGTTCGAATTCATCGGCATCGCGCCGCCGCCGTTGGCCAGGAAGCTGCCGGCCAGGCGCACATCCTGCATTTCCGCGAACGGCGCCTTCGAGATGTCGACGTCCTTCTTCGGGTTGCCGGGGCCGTTGTTCAGCATCGCGATGCCGGTCGAGACCAGCTCGACGTGGCCGAGTTCCTCGGCAAAGATGCTCGACACGAGGCTGTAGAACGGCCGCAGCTTGGCCTTGTTGCGGAAGTTGAAGCTCTGGAACATGTAGTTTCCGAGCGTCGACATCTCGCCGTACTTGCCGCCGAGGAGTTCCTGCAGGGCGGCGGCCGCATTCGGCTCGGGCTTCTTCGCCTCCGGGAGGTCGGTCAGAAGCTTGTCGATGCGCATGAACATATGGTTGATCCTTCCGCGGCGACGAGCGCCGTTGGAAGGGTTACCGCCCGGGACCGCGCATGTTCCCCGAGGCCCGGCCGTTCGGCCGCTTCGGGCTGTTACGCCACGCGGCGAGCCGAACCCGACATCCGGACCGCCCGGCAGGCACGCGGGGGCGCTCCGCTACGCTCCGAGCGCGCCGTCGAGATCGTCGATCAGGTCGGCCGGATCCTCCAGGCCGATCGAGAGGCGGACCACCTCCGGCCCGGCGCCGGCCGCACTTTTCTGCGCATCGGTGAGCTGGCGGTGCGTGGTCGAGGCCGGATGGATCACCAGCGAGCGCGTGTCGCCGATATTGGCCACGTGGGAGAACAGCTGCAGATTCGAGACGAGCTTGACGCCCGCCTCGTAGCCGCCCTTCAGCCCGATGGTGAAGACCGACCCGAAGCCGAGCGGCGTGTAGCGCTTGGCCAACGCGTGGTAGCGGTCGGTCTCGAGCCCGGGATAGCTCACCCACGACACCGCCGGATGGCCGGCCAGGTGCGTGGCGACCGTCATGGCGTTGTCGCAGTGGCGCTGCATCCGAAGCGGCAGGGTCTCGATCCCGTTGAGGATCAGGAAGGCGTTGAACGGCGAGAGCGCCGGCCCGAGGTCGCGCAGGCCCAGCACCCGGATCGCGATGGCGAAGCCGAAATTGCCGAAGGTCTCGGCGAGCACCATGCCGGCATATTCCGGCCGCGGCTGGCTCATCATCGGGTAGCGCGCGTCGCCCGCCCAAGGGAAGGTGCCGCCGTCGACCACGAGGCCGCCGATCGAGTTGCCGTGGCCGCCGAGGAACTTGGTCGCCGAGTGCACGACGATGTCGGCGCCGTGCTCGAACGGACGGATCAGGTACGGCGTCGCCATGGTGTTGTCGACGATGAGCGGGATGTTGTGGCGCTTGGCGATCGCCGCCAGGGCGGCGATGTCGGTGATGACGCCGCCTGGGTTGGCGATGGATTCGCAGAAGATCGCCTTGGTGCGCGGCGTGATCGCGCGCTCGAACGAGGACGGGTCGTCGGTGTCGGCCCAGACCACGCTCCAGCCGAAGTTCTTGTAGCTGTGGTTGAACTGGTTGATCGAGCCGCCGTAGAGCTTGTTGGCCGCGACGAACTCGTCGCCGGGCTGCATCAGCGCGTGCATCGTCAGGAACTCGGCCGCGTGGCCCGACGACACGGCGACCGCCGCGGTGCCGCCCTCGAGCGCGGCGATGCGCTCCTCCAGCACGGCGTTGGTCGGGTTGGTGATGCGCGAGTAGATGTTGCCGAAGGCCTGCAGCCCGAACAGCGAGGCGGCGTGGTCGACGTCGTCGAACACGAAGCTCGTGGTCTGGTAGATCGGCGTCGCCCGCGCGCCCGTGGCGGCGTCGGGGCTCGCGCCAGCGTGGATCGCCAGGGTGTTGAAGCCGGGCAGCCGGTCGCTCATCGTGTCGCCTCCTAGGCCTGCGGGCCCATCACCGCCGTGTACGCCCGCGCGGCGCGGGGGGGCAAGGTCTCGCCGCGCTCCCGCCCGCGCTCCGCCTGCCTCCGGGCTGGGCAAGGCGACTCGAAGTCGGACGGCAGGATGCCTTCGCAAAAGGCAATAGATGCACGGTGACGGAGCATCGACGCTCGGGCTTGCTATGCATCTACCGACGGGTGCAGGCTTCGAGCCCCGTAATATCTAAAACGATCGGTTGATGCGATAGTCCAATAACGAATACTTTAACCGGGTGTTCAGGATTTTTGCCCAAGGATCCTGAGGCGGATCGAGGGCTCAACGTGCACGGTCCGCTTTCGACCGGGAGGATGCTTTGCTCGCGCACGACTTCATGGCGTTCCACGACGCCGCCAAGCGCAACGGCGTCATCCTCTCGTTCGGCGGCGACCTGTCGGAGAACGTGATGTTCTCGCTCGGCGAGGTGCTGAAGCTGCGCATGCGTCAGGAGGAGACCGACGCCTCGGTGGCCAAGCGCGTCTTCTCGATCTTCGTCGAGCAGGCGCAGAACGTGATCCGCTACTCCGCCGACCGGGTCACGGCGGCGGCCGAGGCCGAGCAGCCCCGCGTCAGCGGCGGCGTCATCGTGGTTGGCTCGGAGGGTGGACGCTTCTTCGTCGTCTGCGGCAACGAGGTCGGCCGGAGCGACGTGCCGCGCCTGCGCCAGCGCCTGGACCACATCGTCGGGCTCTCGGCCGACGAGCTGAAGCGCTTCTACCGCGACAAGCTTCGCCAGGCCCCCGACGAGGGGAGCCTCGGCGGCAGCCTCGGCCTGATCGAGATCGCGCGGCGATCGAGCGCGCCCGTCGAGTACGATTTCCAGGAGATCGGCGATGACCGAAGCCTGTTCTGCCTCAAGGCGTTCATCTGAGGACGCCGGCGCCATGACCCGCATACAGCTCCCGCCGACGGACCGCTCGCCGGAAGTCGACTTCGATTTCGACGGCGCCCGCCTCGCCATGCGCGGCGAATCCTACCCCGAGGATGCGGCCGCGTTCTTCGGCCCGCTTCTGCAATCCCTGCGCAGCTACCTCGAGACGCCGCGCCCGGAGCCGATCACCTTCGACCTCTCGCTCGCCTACTTCAATTCGTCGAGCGCCAAGGCCTTGATGAACCTGTTCATGCCCCTGGAGGACGCGGCCGCCGAAGGGCGCCCGGTCACGATCCGGTGGCACTTCGCCGATGGCGACGACACGATCGAGGAGGCCGGCGAGGACTTCGCCGCCGACTTCGATCACGCCCGCTTCGAGATGGTGAAGGAAGTCGCCGCATGACGCGCGCGCCCGGCGCTCTCGCGGCGGCGGCCCCCGTGCCGGCCGACGAAGCGTTCAGCCTCTTCGACACCGAGGAGGCGGTGATCGCGCGGGCGGACGCGATGCAGATGCGCCTGGCCGAGATGGCCGGCGGCGTGCAGGAGCTGGCCGGCGCCTATCGCCGCGGCACCCGCGAGCAGCGCCGCCTCGTCCGGCTCAGCGACCGCATGCAGCGCGACCTCCAGCAGGCCAACGCCCGGCTGGCGGAGCAGCAGCGCGACCTCCAGAGCCTCAACGAGGCCCTGTCGAGCGAGATCGATCACCGCCGGCGCCTCGAATCCGAGCTGCGCCGCCTGGCCGACACCGATGCCCTCACCGGTGCGATGACCCGCCGCTGCTTCCTCAAGCTCGGCGAGCGCGTGTGGCAGGGCAGCCAGGATGCCGGCGGCACGGCCTGCACGCTGATGCTCGACCTCGACCGCTTCAAGAGCATCAACGATCGCTACGGGCACGCAGGGGGCGACGCCGCCCTCGTCGCCTTCGCCGAGGCGTGCCGCACAAACCTGCGCGAGGTCGACCTCTTCGGCCGCATGGGCGGCGAGGAGTTCGCCGTTGTGCTCGTCGACACCGGCGGGGAGGTCGCGCGCGAGGTCGCCGAGCGCCTGCGCCGCGCCGTGGCCGCCCTGGCGGTCTCGGTCGAGCAGGGGCTGATCCCGGTCTCGGTCAGCGTCGGGCTCGCTGCCGGCCGGCCGGGCGAGTCGCTGCAGACGGCGCTGATGCGCGCGGACAAGGCCCTCTACGCCGCCAAGGCGGCCGGGCGCGACTGCGTCTGCGAGACGGAGGCCCAGGACGGGATGGGGCGCGGCGACCCACGATGAGCGACAGCGCCAGCCCCGCCGTCCCGCTTCGGCGCCGGTCCCTGCGCGGCCTCGGGCCGCTCAGCCGCGACGACCTCGCCGCCAACCTCGGCTTCGCGGACGTGGCCGCCGACGAAGGCGTCGCCGACATCATGCGGCCGGGCGCGCTGCGGGGCGCCGCGCGGGGGCGCAACCTCGACAGCGTCGCCTACACGCTGTTCCTGCGCATC
>CAZZZJ010000224.1:0-5929 GCA_964658355.1 Beijerinckiaceae bacterium | reverse complement strand
CCGGCGCCACCCACTGCCCGCCGATGAAGTTGTCGTAGCGGGCCGAGAAGGGCGATTTTGTTTTACCCGCGTTCATGAATTCTGGCTTGTTCATCGACGTCTCCTTTGTATTCTTCTCGATCGGACGAATAATAAGTGGTATCACATGAGAAATACAATTTTATCCATATTTTACTCGCACCAAACTTGCTGAAATATTGATCGCCAGGATGGAGAGGGCCGGAAGCTTGGGAAGGGTCGAAGACGCGCAGCGACATTCGCACAATCGAAGGTCTGCCCCGCCGCTCCGAAGCACAGCCCCCCTGAAGGGCCAGCCGCCCCGTTTCGGTTGAGTCTGAAGCTGCAGGTGTCCTCGACATGCGCGAGGTTGCTCCAGGTTGTTAGATCTCCTGTAAGGTCGCACCTGCCGGTCAAGCGACATTGCGCGAGATCAAGGCGCACTCGCCTTTGTCAGGAATGGCAAGGACGATCACACGACCTTGAGCAGCCAGCGCAGCGGTAATGCGACCGCCGTGAGGACGGCGATGCCGCCGGCCCAGAGCGCTACGAACCAGGCGAGGCGACGGATCGGGATCGGCATGGTCATGACGCGATCCCTCAGTGGTAGCCCGGCGCGCCGGCGGTGACCTTACCCCGGAACAACCAGTAGACGTAGGCGGTGTAGCCGAGGACCATCGGCAGGAGCACGACCGTGCCGACGAGGAGGAAGCGCTGGCTGCTCGGGTGGGTGGCCGCGTCCCAGATCGTCACCGTGGGCGGCACGATCATCGGGAACAGACTGACGCCGAGCCCGACGTAGGACAGCAGGAACAGGCCGAGACCGCACAGGAACGGCACGACCTCCTCCCGCCGGTCGAGGGCGTTGCGCAGGCGCCAGCCGAGGAGGCCGACCAAGATCGGGACCGGAGCGACGAAGGCCATGGCCGGCCAGGTCAGCCAGCGACCGCGGAAGGCGGGGCTGAGGAACGGCATCGCCAGCGATACGACGGCGATGGCCAGGAAGGTCGCCGTGCCGAACCCTCGCGCGAGCCGATAGGCCCGGATTTGGAGCTCGCCCTCCGTCTTCCAGATCAGCCAACACGCCCCGAGCAGCCCGTATCCGGCGACCAGTGCGAGCCCGGTGAACAGGGAGAACGGCGACAGCCAGTCCCACCAGCCGCCGGCATAGGCTCGTCCCTCGACACGGACGCCCTGCACCAGGGCTCCGAGGCAGATCCCCTGGCAGAAGGCGGCGACGAAGCTGCCGACGGAGAAAGCGCCGTCCCACGCCGTGCGGGACAGGCGGGTGAAGGTCCGGAAACGCATCTCGAACGCGACGCCGCGGAACACCAGGGCGAGCAGCATCAAGGTGAGGGGGATGTAGAGCGCCGGCAGCAGCGTGGCGTAGGCCAGGGGGAACACCGCGAACAGGCCGCCGCCGCCGAGGATGAGCCAGGTCTCGTTGCCGTCCCAGACCGGCGCGACGGTGTTCACCATGACGTCCCGGTGGGCCTTTTCGCGGATGGCCGGGAACAGGATGCCGACCCCGAGGTCGAAGCCGTCCATGATCACGTAGAGGAAGACGGCGGTGGCGATGAGGATCGCCCAGACGAGGGTGAGATCGATGGACATCGGCACTACTCCGCGGGCTGGAAGGCGGGACGGCTGGCGCCGTGGTGCGGCGTGTCGAGCGCCGGCGCCGGGGTGATGCCGGCGGTCCGGATCGGCACACCGGTCGGCGGTCCCGATTCGTGGACCTGCGGGGTCTGGTTGAAGAGGTGGAGCAGGTACCAGATCCCCGCCCCGAACACGGCGAGGTAGACCACCGCGAAGGCGGCGAGCGAAGCGGCCACGGCAGGGGCCGCGACGGGCGAAACGCTGTCGGCGGTGCGCAGCAGGCCGTAGACCGTGAAGGGCTGGCGGCCTGTCTCTGTGACGGTCCACCCGGCGGTGACGGCGATGAGCCCGGAGGGTCCCATGGCGACCGCGAAGCGCTGGAACCAGGCGGTGTCGTAGAGCCGACCCCTCAAGCGGAGCCAGAGCGAGACGAGGCCGAGGGCGATCATGAGGAGGCCGAGCCCGACCATGACCCGGAACGACCAGAACACCAGCGGCAGGTTGGTCGGCCAGGTCGCGCGGGGCATGTCCTTGAGCCCCTTCACGCTGCCGTCGAGGTCGTGGGTGAGGTAGAGGCTTGCCAGGCCAGGGATGCCGAAGGCGCCGCGCGTCTCGCCGGCCTCGGCGTCGGGCCATCCGAACATCAGGGCGGGCGCGCGCGTGCGGGTCTCGAAATGCCCCTCCATCGCCGCGACCTTGGCGGGCTGGTGCTCGTAGGTGTTGGCGCCGTGCACGTCGCCGATGACGAGCTGTGCCGGCGCGACGACGGCGGCCATCCACATCGCCATCGAGAACATCACCCGGGCACGGGGGTTCTTGGCGTCGCGCAGGAGATGCCAGGCACCGACCGCGCCCACGATCATCGCGGTGGTCAGGTAGGCGCCGGTCACCGTGTGGGCGAACCGGTAGGGGAACGAGGGGTTGAAGACGATGGCCCACCAGTCGGCGGGGGCGAAGCGTCCGTCGGCCCCCAACGTATGGCCGGCGGGAGTCTGCATCCAGGAATTGGCCGAGAGGATCCAGAAGGCCGAGGTCAGGGTGCCGAAGGCGACCAGGCAGGTCGCCAGGAAGTGGAGGCGCGGGCCGACGCGCTCCAATCCGAACAGCATGACGCCGAGGAACCCGGCTTCGAGGAAGAAGGCGGTGAGCACCTCGTAGCCGAGGAGCGGCCCCAGGATCGGCGCCGTGCGGTCGGCGAAGACCGACCAGTTGGTGCCGAACTGGTAGGACATCACCAGGCCCGAGACGACGCCCATGGCGAAGGCCACGGCGAAGACCTTGAGCCAGTAGCGGTAGGTGTCGAGGTAGACGGCCTTGCCGGTGAGCAGCCAGCGGCCCTCCAGGACGGCGAGGAAGCTCGCCAAGCCGATGGTGAAGGCCGGGAACAGGAAGTGCCACACAACAGTCAGGGCGAACTGGGTTCGCGCCAGGTCCACCGCGCTCGGCAGGGTCAGGGACGGCATCGGGATCTCCGGGCGTCCGGGATAGGCTCCCGGATCGGTTCACTCGACGATCGCTCAATCCCGCGACCGCTTCTTTGCGCTGGATCAAGGATGTCGGGGATCATGCCGATGGGTGTCGCCCGTTTGTACAGGCAACGCGTCGTTCGCCGGGACGCAACGCCTCCCGGCGCGAAACGACATGTTCGGTAACGCATCTGCCCGGAGGCTCCGCGCGGGCGACCGACGGTGACGATATTCCATCCTTTGATGGCTATTCCCGACGTCACCGAATCGGAATGCGATGAAACCGGCCACGCAATTCTGGAGATACCCCCGCCCTTAGCGTATCCGCTTGAGCAGTTGGCAGTCGGTTCCTGCGATATCTACGCCACGGACGGCGACGTGGCGTCGGATGGGCGGGAAGGAAAGCGGATGTCGATCTCCGACGACGAGATGTTCCACGGTGATGCGTCGGGCCTGTCGGACGGTGACGACGCCCGCTTCCGCCAGCGGACGAGGACCGCGTTGCTCGGCGAAACCCTGGAACTCGCGAACTTCTCGGCGGTCACCCAGGCGACGGTGGTCGTGGCTCTCGCCTGGATGTTCTGGGGCATCGTCCCCAACGCCTATCTCGCCACGCTCGCGGTGGCGGTGACGTCCCTGTGCGCGGCGACCTTCATCCTGACTCGGCATCACCGGAGGCGATTTCGCGACTGCGCAACCCGGGCGGCAGTCCGTCGCGGCTTCCTTTTCGCGAAGGCGTTCGCCTTCGCGCTCGGACTCGCGTGGTCGACGATGCCGGCAATGCTGCTGCCGGTGGTGGACAACTCCTACCGGCTCGTGGTGATCGCCGTCTGCGCCGGGCTGGTATCGGACGCCTACGTCGTCGGCCCGATCTTCTCCGTCGCGATCCTGCTCGCGGCACCCGTCGTGGCCGGCCTGTTCGTCGGCCTCGCCGGCATCGAGGCCCCGGTCGGCATCTACATCGCAGTGCTTCTCGCTATCTACGCGACGTTCGTCTTCGTCAGCGCGCGCCGCATGTGCCGGCTTTCCCACCAGCGCATCCTCGACCGTCTCAAAGTGCAGGAGCAAAGCGAGACCATCGGACTTCTCCTCAACGACTTCGAGGAGGGGGCGGGCGACTGGCTTTGGGAAACCGACAACGCCGGACGTCTCCGCCATGCGCAGGGGCGACTCGGCGAGTTGCTCAGCTGCGATCCGCACGACCTGCGCCACCGCACCCTCGCAGGCATCCTCCAGGCGTATGCGGACGGCCCGCAGGGCCATGACAAGGTCGACGTGGTGGTCGCGGCGATCCAGGCGCGCACCGCGTTCCGCGACAGGTCCGTACGGCTTCGGACGCCCGGCGGCATCCGCTGGTGGACGCTCAACGGCAAGCCCGTCCTCGACGAGGAGGGGACGTTCCTGGGCTATCGCGGGGTGGGGTCCGACACCACGGCCGGACGGGAGGCCCAGGCCCGCATCGCCTTCCTCGCGGGTCACGACAACCTCACGGGCCTGCCCAACCGCGCGGCCTTCAACGAGGCCGTCCAGAGGCTCTGCGACGACGGCGTCCTGACGGGACGGCACGGCGCCCTCTTCTACCTCGACCTCGATGGCTTCAAGTCCGTCAACGACGAGCGCGGGCACGGCATGGGCGACCGGCTCCTCAAGGCCGTCGCCGGTCGGCTGACGGACCTCGCGGGGGACGACGCGTCCGTCTACCGCCTCGGCGGCGACGAGTTCGCGGTCGTCGTTCCAGATGCCGGAACGCGGGAGGCGGAAACGCTGGCGGAAGGCATCGTGTCCGAGTTGCGCCGCCCGTTCCAGATCGAGGACGCGTGGCTCGACATCGGCGCGAGCGTCGGCATCGCCTATTCCCCGGTCGACGCGGTCGAACCGGAAAGCCTGCTCACGCGCGCCGACCTGGCGCTCTACGGCGCCAAGGCCGCCGGCAAGGGACGCTGGCAACGCTTCGATCCGTCCCTGGAGGAGAAGGCGCTGCGCCACCGCCAACTCGACACGGACATGCGCGTCGCCCTCGCGGCGGGCGAGATGGAACTGCACTACCAGCCCCTCGTCGACATGCGCACCGGACGGGTCGTCGGGTTCGAGGCGCTGCTGCGCTGGAACAAGCCCGGCCACGGCTGGGTATCGCCGGGCGAGGTCATCCCCATCGCCGAGGCGACGGGTTTCGTGGTCGAGATCGGGCGATGGGCCCTGCGACGCGCCTGCACCGACGCCCGCCTGTGGTCGGACCTGCGGGTCGCCGTCAACATTTCCTCCATCCACGTGCGGATGCCCACGTTCCACGACGAGGTCGCCGCCATCCTCAGGGAAACGGGCCTGGCACCGGAGAACCTGGAGATCGAGATCACGGAATCGGTGCTGCTCGACCACGGACCCGAGGTGCTAGGCAACCTGAAGCGCCTGCGTGCCATGGGCGTGCGGATCGCGCTCGACGACTTCGGCACGGGCTACTCCAGCCTGAGCTACCTGACCGAGTTCCCGTTCGACAAGGTGAAGGTCGACCGTTCCTTCGTCCGCGACCTGCAGGGACGCCCCGAGAAGGTCGCCGTCGTGGAAGCCATCGCCCGGATGGCACGCGCCCTCTCGATGAACGTGACGGTGGAGGGCGTCGAGACGCAGGCCCAGCTCGACGTGTTGCGGGCCAAGCGCTGCGACGTCGCGCAAGGGTTCCTGTACAGCCCCGCGAGACCGGCCGGCGAAGTCGCGGCGCTGATCGAGCGGATCGAGGCGCCATCGCAGTCGACGGTCGCGTCCTTCGACGAGTTGGCCCGCGCTCGGATGCCCGCGCTCTCGCTGGTCCGGCCGGCGGTCTAGGTCGTAGACTCATAAGATCGGAGCCAGATACGAACGGCTGCGAGTTT
>CAZZZJ010000223.1:0-5932 GCA_964658355.1 Beijerinckiaceae bacterium | reverse complement strand
CGGACCGCATCCCCGTGGCCTTCAACGTGTTCATGAACGTGACCGTGGACGGCACCACCGGCGCTCTGAAGGTCGAGCCGCCCCTGAGCCGGGCCGGAGACCATGTCGTCTTCGAGGCGCAGACCGACCTGATCGTGGGGTTGACCGCCTGCTCGGCGCTGCAATCCAACAACTTCGCCTTCAAGCCGATCGCCTACGCGATCGAGCCGGGCCGCTAGGCCCGGACGCAGCCTCGTCCCGGCCCATCGGCCCGTTCGCGCCCGCGCGACGACGCGTCACGACGATGCGGGGCCTGTGCGACGAACCGGCATCCATTCGGCTTGGAAGCATACCGAAGCCGTATCCCCGCCTCGGCTGCGCTGAAAGCACGCACGTGCCGAAATCGCGGCGACTCTATCCGATCACGGCCTGCGTAGATTGCCTCTGGCTAGTCTATCGATCGCATCGGGTCGGGCGACCATGACCTGCGTTATCCTCAGGCATTCACGCCGCGTCCCGGAACAACGGTTTCGAGCGGTGGTTTCTCCTGCAGATCGGCGGTCCCGACCCTCACGGGTCCCTCGGACGGCCATCCTTCCACACACAGCCTGGGGCCTATCGCGACCGCTGCGTCGGATGCGGTCGGCTTCGGCACGATCGTGACAGGTGCGTATGAATTTTCCCAAGGACGATGCCGGCCATCCGCTGGCCGAGCGCTTCCGTGCCTTCATCCAGAACCCCTCCTTCCCCTGCGTCGGCGCCAAGTCCGCCCTGGCGCGCGGACAGATCCGCTTCGTCATCGGCCGCGACATCGGTTCGGCGGACGACGATGCGCGGCTGCACGCGGCGCTGATGGCGTTCGTCTGCCGTTACCGGGAGCGGCCGGAGCTGTTCCAGAGCCTCGTCGTGATCTTCGACCAGCCCGACCACCTCACCGAGGAGGGGTTCGAGGCGCGGCTGTGGGAAAGGCTTCAAGCGCTCACGGACCAGGACACCCGCCTCGGCCACGCCTACGACGCACGCGTCGCCGCCGACCCGGAGGATACGCACTTCTCGCTCAGCTTCGCGGGCGAGGCGTTCTTCGCGGTGGGGCTGCATCCCGGCGCGAGCCGGCCGGCGCGTCGTTTCGATGTGCCGACACTGGTGTTCAACCTGCACGATCAGTTCGAGCGGCTTCGGGCCGAGGGGCGCTACGACCGGTTGCGCGAGACGATCCAGGCACGTGACGTTTCCTGGACCGGCTCGATCAACCCGATGCTGGCGAGCCACGGCGAACGCTCCGAGGCGCCGCAGTACAGCGGGCGGATGGTGGCAGACGATTGGGCGTGTCCGTTCCGGCGTCGCCCGGTCGACGTTCCGCGGGAGTCCGACCTGATCGCGGCCGACCTGCGTGCCGGCGCGTTCCGGGCTCCGTCGCCCGTCGCCCCGGGACGGGTTGCGTGAACGGCCGGGCGGAGCGGAACGGCGTCTTCGAGCGCTTCGTCCCCTGCGCCTGCCCGCCGAGCGCGACCGCCACGATGTTCTTCGGACCCGACACCTCCGGGTTCGTCTCGGCCGCCGCATGGCCCCTCATCCGCCGTGCGAGCGACGTCGATTGCGGCTCGCGATCGCGGGGAGCGCCCGGTGAGAAGATCGGCACCGACATCTCGCGCACGCACGCGCCGGAGGCAGTCCGGGCGCTCGCAACGTGGGCTGGATGGACGTGCGACCGCGCCCGGCTCGACCCCGAAGGCCTGCTCGGCCGTCACCGGCCAAGGCGATGCGAGGGCCTGCCGGTCGATCGGCGCACATTGCAAGCGGGTTGGATCCGATCCTGTGGATCGCGATCGACCCGCTGGACTTCCGGTCAAGCGCGCAGTCGCCCTACGACAGCGACGGCTTGTCGGCGACCGCACGGATGAAGGCCAGAACCTTCGCGCGTTCGCGCGCGTCGCGGATCGAATGCCAGGAGGTCAGCAGAGCGGCCGTATCCGTCATTTCATTCGAATGGGATTCGGAAAAACTGGCTACGGGACAGTGCAGCGCTTCCGCGATTCTGGCGATCATCAGCTTGCTCCTTCCATTATCGACTTCGTCGATATTTGAATTCCGCATGTGTTGACGCCTCTCACACCTATGTTACTGCCTATCCAGATTTTGCCGACAATGCTGACGAAGGAGCGTGAAGTCAATTGCGCGCAAGTTTTCGCCTGAATCATTTCGAGGGTCAACGGTCGTGACGGACGCGCTCGACCGCTTGGTCGAGGTTTGCCTCGAAGCGCATGCCCTGATCGACAGGTGCGGCACGCCGGCGATGCGGACGATGATCCGCATGCTGCTGTTCCAGGTCGGTCGGGAATTGGCCCGTCGCGAGACGGCGCGGGCGGAGCTGTACGGCGATCGTTGAGGCTGTGACGCCGCTCGGTGCGCGACGCGAAAGCCGGGGCGAGCGATCCCCATCCACCGGGATCGACACGCCAGCCCCCGCGGACCTCCCTCACAGACCTCCCCTCCTTGGCCGCTGATGATCGAAGCGCGCCAAAGCGGGCGAAACATCGGGCCGGTGATTCTTGAATCTCGCCCGACGCGCGGTGCCGGCCGATCCGCAAGCCAGAGCCCGCCACGATGCATCGGACCTGTTCGGCCAAGCCAAGGACGTCCGGTGCAGATCGCGTCGTGCGCTGAAATGGGCCCAATTGAACAGGGGCCCAACGAGAAACGCCCCGGCCATCGGCCGGGGCGCTCCCGCTTAGATCGGGCCGGCAGGCTTACGCCGCCTTCTGCACCGCGGCCGGGACCTCGGTGGCCGCAGCTTCGATCGCCGGGGCGCGGCTCCTTCCGCCGATGGCGATCTCGATCCGGCGCGGCTTCTTCGCCTCCGGGATCTCGCGGACGAGATCGACGTGGAGCAGGCCGTTCTCCAACGCCGCGCCCGTCACCTGGACGTAGTCGGCGAGCTGGAACCGGCGCTCGAAGCCGCGGGCGGCAATGCCCTGGTGCAGCACTTCGGCGCGCCGCTCGGGATCGGGCTTGCGCTCGCCCTTCACGGTGAGCGCGTTCTCCCGCACCTCGATCGACAGGTCGGCCTCGGTGAAGCCGGCGACGGCCACGGTCACGCGATAGGCGTTCTCGGCCGTGCGCTCGATGTTGTAGGGCGGGTAGGTCGGGACCGCGTCGGACGCCACGAACTGGTCGAGGGCCGAGAACAGACGGTCGAAGCCGACGGTGGAACGATAGAGGGGAGCAAGATCGAACTGTCGCATGGAACACATCCTCCGTGGAGCAACATGCCGGTTGAGGCTATGGTCCGCCGCTCGGGGCCGGACCGGTCTCGTACCGCCTGACGGCCGGTACGACGTTGATATTGGAGGGGGTCGAGATGCGTTCAAGACCCGATCGGACGGCTGGAACGGTGCGGCAGGATGACGCAATGCTGAGCCTGCACGACACGCCCGGAAACCCGGCGCCGCCCGGCGCCGTCGTGATGGCGGTCGGCACCTCCGACGACTGTACGCTCCGCGCGGCGCGCTGGGCCGCGACGACACGGACCTGCAAGGGTACGGTGTGCCTGCTCCAGGGCCGGGCCGAGTTCATCGAGAAGTACTACGAGACGATCCACGAGCTGCGCGCCCGGGGCTTTGCCGTCGTCGCCTTCGATTGGCGCGGCCAGGGCGCGTCGGACCGGCGCGTCGACGACCCGCACAAGGGCCACGTCGCCCGTTTCGACGATTACCGGCGCGACCTGCTGGCGATCCGCGACGCGGTGCTGGTGCCGTTCATGCCGGACCCGCATGTCTGCCTCGCCCATTCCATGGGCGGCTGCGTCGCGCTGACGGCCGCCCTCGACGGCTGGCTGCCGTTCCAGCGGATCGTCACGGTGGCGCCGATGCTGTCGATCCGGATGGTGCGCTCGCCCGCCATCGCCTCCGGCGCGACCCGGCTGCTGCAGCGCCTCGGCCTCGGCAGCCGCTACGTGCCCGGCGGCACCCCGGTCTCGATCGCGACGAAACCCTATCCCAACAACCGGCTGACGCGGGACCCGGGCCGCTACGCCCGCAACGCGGCCGCCGCACTGAGCGTCGGGGCGGGTGCCGTCGGCGACCCGACCATCGCCTGGACGGCGGAAGCCTTCCGCGCGATGGCGCGCCTGCGCGACCCGCGCGTCCCGCCCCGCATCACCACCCCGACGCTGATCGTGGCCGCCGGCGCCGACCCGGTCTGCGGCACCCCGGCCGCCGAGCGCTTCGCCGCGCGTCTCAAGGCCGGCCACATCATGGTCCTGCGCGACGCCCGCCACGAGATCCTCTCCGAGCGCGATGCGATCCGCGCCGATTTCTGGGCGGCCTTCGACGCGTTCGTGCCGGGCTCGACGGTGCGAGAGCCGGAAGCCAGGCAATTCGCGACGGCGTGAGGGGATCCGGCTGAGCGGACCGAGCCGCCGAAGTCCGGCATTCGGTTCCGACTTGGGGTCTCGACCTGGGGTCCCGCCGCACGGTCCTCTCTTGCGGCGCCCCGTCCCGCCTCGAACCCGACGACGAGCGGGCGTTCGCGCCGCAATAGGCGTGATGCCGATCACCCGTGCAGCTGGTTGCCCGGACCGGGATGGCCGATCGGACCATGCTGAATGCCCTGCCAGCCCAGCCAGCCGGTGTAGAGGCCGATGAGAACGATCAGCGCCGCGGAGGCATAAGGGGCCTGCCGCGCGAAGCTGCCGAACCCGGACCAGCGGCTTGCGATGTGCCGGACGCTCAGCGCCGCGATCACGCCGGCCGACCCCATCGTGATCGCCAGCCCGATGCTGAAGCACACCACCAGCACGAACCCCAGGCTGAGCTGCTTCAGCTGGATGCAGAGCAACAGCACCGTGATCGCCGCCGGGCACGGGATCAGGCCGCCCGTCAGCCCGAACATCACGATCTGCCCCGTCGTCACCGACCGGCCGGAAAAGCGCCGCCGGATGTCCTGGGCATGCGCTCGGGCGTGCGCGTCGTCCGCGTCGCCGAGGTCGATGTGGTCGTGTTCCTCGAAAGCGACCTCGTGGATCTCCGTACCGGCGGACCCGTTCACGTGCAGGCGAGCCGTGAAGGCGTGCGGTTCCGGGATCTCTGCGTCGCTCCGGAGATGATCGCCGTCGGCGAGGAACCGGAAGATCTGCCGCCCACCGTCGGGACGCATGGTCTCGACCGTGACGGCGCCTGCCGCGGGCAGGCCGCCGCGTTCGCTGCGGATGCGCCAGTGCGGTGGCACGCCGTTCTCGAACACCTCCAGCGTCAGCTGGCCGTCGCGCGTGGCGATGGTCTTCACCTCGCCAGCGTGATGGTGATCCTGCTCGCCGTGCTGCTCACGCCAGGTCCGGCGGAGCATCCAGACGGCGATGCCGACGATGATGACGGCCGAGGCGAGCTGGAAGTACGGTTCGCCGGTCTCGCCGCCCCATTCTTGCCCGAGGTACTGGCCGCCCAGTGCGATGACCCAGACCACCGCCGTGTGAGAAAGCGTCGCCGCCAGCCCCAGCAGCACCGCCTGGGTGACGGTGCCCCGCACCGCGATGATGAACGCCGCCATCATCGTCTTCGCGTGACCGGGTTCGAGCCCGTGCAGCGCTCCCAGCAGGATCGCGGTCGGGACGAACAGCCAGGCGTGCGCGGTCCCTTCCCGAAGCAGGTCGGCCAACGGCGTCATGGGCTGAGCCTCGTTACTTGAGGTAGGTGCGAACCACGTCGATCAGCTCGGTCGCACCCCGGGCGCGGTCGGGATCGGTCTCGGTGGCCGGATTCACCACGTGATGGCGGATGTGATCCTCCATCAGTTCGGCGGTCAGGCCGTTGATGGCCCCACGCATCGAGGCGACGAGCATCAGCACGTCCGTGCAGCCGAGTTCGGCCTCCAGAGCGCGCTCCACCGCCTCCGCCTGACCTTTGATCCGGCGCACGCGGGCGAGCAGCTTCGTCTTGTCCTTGATCGTGTGGCCCAT
>CAZZZJ010000222.1:0-5936 GCA_964658355.1 Beijerinckiaceae bacterium | reverse complement strand
TCCTCGACGAGATGGTGCTGGATCGCCAGGCGGGGATCGTCCCGCTCCATGCCCTCCCGCTCCCGCAGGCGCAGGACCGCCTGCCGCACCACGCCGTAGACCGCCTCGCGCTCGGCCCGGTTCATGGAGGGCTTGATCGCCTGTGCGACGAGATCGGAGAAGTCCGGCATGGGCGTGCGATGGGTTCCGCTTCAGGCGTGACGGGGTCGGCCGGCCCGGACCTCGGGCCGGCTCGATCGTGTGCGGCGCGCGATCAGATCCGCTGGTCCCGGATACCGCCGACGATCAGCGACACCGAGCTCCATAACACGACGAAGCAGAAGAAGATCACCGCGAGCTGACGCCAGCGCCTCGGGTAGAGCGAGTCCGTCGGGATCGTCGGCGGTACGAAAGCCGTCAGGAAGATGTGCTGCTTGCCGGCCGAGATCCGCGCCTGGTTCAGGAGCGTGTTCGACATCTCGTTCAGTCTCTCGGCGATGGTGCGCTCGACCATCAGGCCCTCGTATTCGAGGAGCGCGTTGGTCATGGTCGCGCCGCCGGCCGACCCGCCGTCGGTGGTCAGCTGGTCCTGCAACGCCTTCATCTGGCTGTCGATCGCCGCCACCGTCGCGACGAGAACCTGCACCGAGCGCGACTTCTCGTCGAGGTTCGAGCCGCGCAGCACCTGCAGGTCGTTCTCGGCCTTGAGCTTCTCCTTGCGGAGCGTCATCATCGTCATCAGCGTGCCTTCCGCCGACTTGATCGGATCGATGATGCCCCAATGGTTGCGGTAGCGCTGGATATTCAGGGTCGCCTTGCGCAACCGCTCCTCCGACGCCGCCGAATCGATCTGCGCCTGCCTGACCATGTCGGCCTGCGCACGCTGCGAGATCTCGTTGATCAGCACCTCCGAGCGCGCCACGATGTCCTTGGCGATCGCCAGGGCGTCTTCGGGCGTGAAGGCGCGCACCGACAGCTGGATCACGCCGGAGATCGCGTCGATCCGTGCCGAAACGTGCTCCTGCCAATACTTGGTCAGCTCCTCGATCGGCTGAGGGGCCCTAAACCGCGCCCAGAAGTCCACTTCCTTCCGTGAGAACATCTTCGAGACGCCGAGGCTCTTCTCGACCGCGTCGACCATCGCCTGGCTGTTGATGAAGTCCCGGACGATGTAGCTGTCCTGGCTGTTGTGCTTCTGAATCAGGCTGGTGAATTCGCCCAGCGACACGTTCTCCATCGGCTCGACGTTGCCGCGCACGGCGAACTGGGCCTCCGCGACGTATTGATCCGACGCGATCGCGAACAGGTAGAACCCAACGATTGCGGTCGGCAGCAGGACGAACAGGCTGAATCGCTGGACGAGCCGGGCGACGTAGCTCTTCGGCGGCGCGTCCACCGGGCTGAGGCCCGGCAGGCGGGTCCAGGCGAGTTTCTCGCGCGCCCGTTGCACCAAGGCACGCCGGGCCGGCTCGCGGATCGGCTCGATCGTCTCCGCACCGCGGCGAAGCTCGGTCACCGAACGTTGCGCGACCTGAAGCAGGCCTCGGAGTCGATCGCCTTGCCTGACCTCGTCGACGCTCATCCGTTCCGGTTTCCTGCGCTCGGTTCGTTCGGCCGCACTGTGCCGGGGCGGTGGCGCTCCGGCGAGCAACATGTCCGGCCCACCTTGAAGACGCGGGGCTCGCGCTCGATCGGAGCCGCGCCGGAATCCCGTACTTTTCGGCCCTTTTTAAGGCGTCGGGACCATCGCACTTCCGCCGGCGGCCACGACGAAGGTCCGCGGTTGCACGCCGGTCGCCGCCGTCCTACCCGATGTCCGATGAAACCGGATAGCTTCGACGTCGCGCCGCCCCGTCCCGTCCGCACCGCGAAGGCGAAGTTCTCGGAGGTCGTCGCGGTCTGCACCAAATGCGCCAAGCGTCAGGGCCTGTCGAAGCGGTCGATCCGCGATCGGCTGAAGGCCGGTCTCAAGGACGCCCGTCCGCGGGTGAGGATCCGAATCGTCGAGACCGGATGCCTCGGCCCCTGTCCGAAGCGCTTGGTCGCCGTCGCCACCGGTGGCAGCGTCGCCGCGGGACGGATCCTGCTGATCGATCCGGCGGCGCAAGCGGCCGAAATCCTGGGCGTGCTGCTGCCGCACCGGACGATGCAGGCTTCGCCAGCGGTGGATCCGGAGAGCGGCGGCGATGGGGATCGGGGCAGTGGGGACGGGGGTCGGTGACCGAGCCGGTCGCCTCCCGTCCGGGCCGGTTCCGCCTCGCGCGGGCGATCCTGCGCCGTCTGCCGCTGGCCGGTACCGTGCTCGGCGTCGGCCTCGCCCTCTGGCTCGTCGCCACCAACGATCTCGGAGCGGTCGCCGACGCATTCGGGCGGATCGGGTTCCCGGGGCTCGCGGCCGTCGTGCTGGTGCGCGCCCTCATCGCGCTGCTCTGCGCGATCGCGTGGCAGCGCATCCTCGATCGCTTGTCGCCGGCCGGACTCGGTGCCTTCGTGGTCCTGCGCTTCGTGCGCGACGGCATCAACGTGCTCCTGCCGGTGGCCTCCGTCGGCGGCGACGTGGTGGGCGGCCGGCTCCTGACGTTCTGGGGCGTCTGCGGGCCGCTCGCCGCCGCCTCGATCCTGGCCGACCTGTTGCTCCAGATCGGCACGCAGGTTCTGTTCGCGCTGCTCGGCGCCGGCCTGCTGTTGCAGGTCCCGGGCGAGTCGGCGGCCGAACTGGGCCGCTGGGTGCTGCGGGCGCTGGCGATCGCCGGCCTGGTGCTCGTCGCCTTCTTCGCAGTTCAGCGTACCGGTGCGGCGCGCTTCATCGAGGGGAGGCTCAGCGCACTCTCCCGACGCTTCGTGCGCGAGGGCGAACCGGCCCGCAGCAGGGGCACCGGCGTTCAGGCCGCCCTCGACGCGGTCTGGGGCCGCGACCGGCACCTGCGCCTCCTGCAATCGGTCCTGCTGCATGGGCTCGCCTGGATCCTCGGGGCCGCCGAGATCGCCATCGTGCTCGCCTGCATCGGGGTCGAGGGCGTGACGCTGTCCGAGGTTCTGGTGATCGAGGCCCTCAGCCAGGCGATCAAGTCTGCGGCTTTTCCGATCCCGAGCGGGCTCGGCGTGCAGGAGGGCGGGTTCGTCGTCGTCGGCGCGCTGTTCGGTATCGATCCCGGCACGGCCATCGCCCTGTCGCTCGCCAAGCGCGTGCCCGACGTGGTGCTCGGCCTGCCCTCGCTGATCGTCTGGCAGAACCTGGAGGCGCGCCGCGCCACCGTTCGACCGGCGGACCCGTGAACGCGCTTGCGCCCCTGGCGAACCCGCCCCAGGGTGCCGGCGCCATGAAGCCTGCCAAGCCTCGCCATCGTTCCCGGTCCGCGTGCTACGTCGGCCTCGCCGTGCTGTCGCTGGCGCTCGGCGCGGGTCCTGCGACGGCCCAGAGCTTGACCGTCGACCTCGGTGCGGGCGGCGTCAGCGAGCGGGCGCTGCAACTCGTGGCGCTGATCACGGTGCTCGCGCTGGCGCCCTCGGTTCTGGTGATGGCGACCGCGTTCACGCGGATCGTGGTGGTTCTGTCGATCCTGCGCTCGGCGCTCGGCACCCAGACCGCGCCGCCGACCACGGTGATCGTCAGCCTCGCGCTTTTCCTCACCGCCTTCGTGATGGCCCCGACCGGCCGCGAAGCCTACCGCGCCGGCATCGAGCCGCTGCTCGCCAACCAGATCACGCAGGGCCAGGCCTTCGAGCGGGCCTCGGCGCCGTTCAAGGCGTTCATGCTGAAGAATGTCCGCGAGAAGGACCTGAAGCTCTTTCTCGACATGGCCAAGGTGCCGGTGCCCTCCGGTCCCGAAGCGGTCGGCCTCGAGATCGTCACGCCGGCCTTCATGATCTCGGAGCTGCGCCGCGCCTTCGAGATCGGCTTCCTGCTGTTCATCCCTTTCCTGATCATCGACCTCGTGGTCGCGTCGGTGCTGATGGCGGTGGGCATGATGATGGTGCCCCCGGCCACGGTCGCGCTGCCGTTCAAGCTGATCTTCTTCGTGCTGGTCGACGGCTGGACGCTCGTCGCCGGCTCGCTCGTGCAGAGCTACGGCGGAAGCTGACGCCTGACGCCGAGTCCGATGCCGGGCGTCATGGGTCGCCGCCCATCGGGTCCGGCGGACGAGCGCCTTCCCGCCGTCGCCGAAGCCGGATCCCGCCGCGTCGTCCCCGTCGCGGTCGGGCCTCAGCCCGGGGGCGGCCCCTGCCCGTCCGCGCGCTTCTCGGGCTCGCCCCGCGCGGGCAGCGAGGCGTCCGGATAGCGCTTGCGGTACTCGGCGAGGAAAGCCGCCAGCGTCTCGGCGCTCGTCGCCTTCTGCGCGATCTCGCGGAAGCCGGGCTTCTTGGTGGCGTCGGCACTGGTCAGCAGCGCGAAGGTCCGGGCGTCGGCGCTCTCGGCCATGGCGTCGGAGAACTTGGCCTTCAGCCGCTCCAGCCCGATCGGCTCGGCTGCGAGGTCGTAGGCGATGCCGGCGCGGATCACGTCGGCGCGGGCCGCGTCGTCGAGCACCTTGCCGGACCGCCAGACGTCGCCGAGCAGCGCCTCGTGCGCCTCGCCGGCCTCGCGCCAGCGCCTAGCCGACCAGAGAATGTCGGCCCGCAGCCGCACGGCATCGGGACCCGTCTCGCCGTCGATCGTTTCCAGCGCGAGATCGGTCCGCGACAGGTCGGAGAGGGCGCGGGCGCGCAGCAGCGCCCGCGCCCGGCGCAGGTCGCGGGGGAGTTCGGGCAGGTAGGTTCCCTCGATCGCCTCCAGCGCCATCAGCGGCTTCCCGTCCATCAAACGGATCGAGGCGAGCTGCGTCGCGACGCTCGACCGGCCCGGGCCGGTGAGCCGGTGGTCGACCTGGTACTGAAGCAGGTCGGCCGCCGAATCGAGGAGGTCGAGGGAGACCAGTCGCTCGGCCAGCCGCCGCACCACCGCGTCGCCCCGCCGCCCGATCGGAGCGAAGTCCTTGAAATCGAAGTACAGGGACACCGCCTCGATTCCGCTCAGGGAATCACCGCGCGGCGAGAGGTAAAGGTCGTCGAACAGGGCCATCGCCTCATCTTGCAGGGCCCGGGTCTCGGGAGCGTCGGGCGCGCCCGCGTTGGCGGCCCGGACGGCGGTGAAGGCGTCGCGATAGCGCCCGGCCGCCATGTAGAGGCGGGCGAGTCCGGCGGTGATCGTCGTCTCGATCTCGCCCCCGTGCCAGGTGATCGCAAGCCGCTCCAGCCGGTCGATGGCCTCGGCGGAGGTGAGCTTGCCGGTCTCGCGGCCGAGCAGCGTGCCGCGGAGCGCCGCCGCCGCCGCCACCGGACGCTCGCCCGATTCGGCGAGGCGGTCATACGCGTCGAGCGCGGCCTTGGTCCGGTCTGTCGCCTCGTCGATGCGTGCGCGGACCAGGGCGACGCGGTCCCTCTCGAAATGTGACAGGTCGGCGGTGGCGAGCGCCGCGATACGTCGCGACGCCGTGTCGACGTCGCCGGTCTCGATCGCCGCCTCGGCGGTCAGGGTGCGGATCGTCGCCTGCAGGCCGAGCGGGTAGCGCTCGATGACCGACGATGCGCGCTCGAAACCGGTCTCGGCGTCGTGCCAGCGTCCCACCTGCCCGTCGGCGACGGCGCGCCACAGGACGGCCTCCGGATCGCGCGCCAGCGATTCGGCCGCGAGCGCCTGCCGCGCCTCGGCGTTGCGCCCGATCCGGGCGAGCGCCGCGGCACGGAGGATCGCGGTATCGCGGCCGCTCGCGAGCAGCGGATCGTCGGCCGAGGCGACAGCGAGGGTGGTGAGGGCTTCGGTATCGAGGCCGTTGGCGAGCAGCGTGCGTGCGAGCGTGAGCCGCATCGGCCCGCGCGTGCCGGCCGGAGCCGCGGCCGAGGCCGCGAACTGCAAGCGAAGGGCCTCGCGGACGTCGCCGAGCCGCGCCTGCTCCCAGGGCTCGCGCTGGATCGCCAAA
>CAZZZJ010000221.1:5039-5938 GCA_964658355.1 Beijerinckiaceae bacterium | reverse complement strand
GTCTCGATCGCCTTCGGCAAGTACCAGATCAACGACGAGTGGTCGCTGCAGGGCGGCCGCATGCCGACCAATATCGGCTCGGAACTGCCGTTCACCTTCCAGAACCTGAACATCTCCCGCGGCCTCCTGTTCAACCAGGAGAACGTGATCAACCAGGGCGTGCAGGTGAACTACGCCAGCGGCCCGTGGTCGGCGTCGCTGGCCGCGACCGACGGGTTCTACTCGGGTGAGCTCAACTGGATCACCGGCCTGATCACCTACAAGATCGACGACGCCAACACGATCGGCATCAACGGCGGCACGCACTTCAGCAGCTTCAACTCCGGCCTGCAGAGCCTGCGATTCCAGTACGCCACGCCCTTGGCGCTGCAGAACAGCAGCATCGTCAGCCTGAACTACACCTACGCCGCCGGCCCCTGGATCGTGACGCCCTACATCCAGTACACCAACGTCGAGCGCAACGCCGCCTTCGGACTCAACGGCGCCGAGACCTTCGGCGGCGCGATCCTGGCCAGCTACGCCTTCACCGACAACTTCGCGCTCGCCGGCCGCTTCGAGTACATCGCCCAGAGCGGCAACCGCTTCAGCCCGTTCCCCGCCACCTCCGTCCTCTACGGCGCGGGCAGCGAGGCGCTGTCCTTCACCGTCACGCCGACCTTCACCTTCGGCCAGTACTTCCTGCGCGGCGAGTACTCGCGCGTCGAACTCTACGACATCACCCGCGGCAACCTCGCCCTCGGCACGCTCGGCACCGGCTTCGGCCGCACCGGTAACCGCACCTCGCAGGACCGCTACATGGTCGAGACCGGCATCACCTTCTGAGGCCGGAACCGCGCAGGACCGCTCACGCGGTCCCGCGCTCACGATCGAACGAAAAAGGGGCGGCGCACATGCGCCGC
>CAZZZJ010000221.1:0-5029 GCA_964658355.1 Beijerinckiaceae bacterium | reverse complement strand
GCCGCCCGTTTTCGTTCCCCCCCCCGCTCGGGCGAATGCCGAGCGGAATGTCGCGCAGCGCGGCCTTACGCCGCCTGCGTCAGCGCGGCCTTCTCCTGCGCGAAGGCCCAGTCGAGCCAGGGCGTCAGCGCTTCGAGGTCGGACCGCTCCACCGTGCCGCCGCACCAAATGCGCAGGCCGGGCGGCGCGTCGCGATAGGCGCCCACGTCGAGCGCCACGCCCTCGCGCTCCAGGGTCTCGACGATGCCCCTGGCGACGCGTTCCACCACGGCGTCGCCGAGGGCCAGCACGTCCGCGTCGGCGATGACGAGGCACACGCCGGTGTTGGAATACGTCGCCGGGTCGACGGCGAGGTTGGCGACCCAGGGCGTGCGCGCCACCCAATCGTGGATCACCTTCGCGTTGGCGTCGGCCCGCGCATGGAGGGCGTCGAGGCCGCCGAGACCCTGCGCCCAGGCCAGCGTGTCGAGGTAGTCCTCGACCGCGAGCATGGAGGGCGTGTTGATGGTGTCGCCGGAGAAGATCCCCTCGATCAGCTTGCCGGCCTTGGTGAGGCGAAAGACCTTCGGCAGCGGCCAGGCCGGGACGTGGCTCTCCAGGCGGGCGACGGCGCGGGGCGAGAGCACCAGCATGCCGTGGGCGGCCTCGCCCCCCATCACCTTCTGCCAGGAGAAGGTCACGACATCGAGCTTGTCCCAGTCGAGCGCCTGCGCGAAGGCGGCCGAGGTCGCGTCGCAGATCGTGATGCCTTCGCGGTCCGCCGCGATCCAGTCGGCATTCGGCACCCTGACGCCCGCGGCGGTGCCGTTCCAGGTGAAGACCACGTCGCTGTGCTCGGTGTCGATCGCCGACAGGTCCGGCAGCACGCCGTAGGGCGTCTGATGGATGCGCGGGGCGATCTTGAGCTGCTTCAGCGCGTCGGTGACCCACTCGGAGCCGAACGCCTCCCAGGCCGCGACCTCCACGGTCTTCGGCCCGAGCATCGTCCACATCGCCATCTCGACGGCGCCGGTGTCGGAGGCCGGGACGATGCCGATGCGGTAATCGGCCGGCACGCGCAGCACCTCGCGCGTCAGGTCGATGGCCTGGCGGAGCTTGGCCTTGCCGGCGGGCGAGCGGTGCGAGCGTCCCAGCGGCGCGTCGGACAGGGCCGCCGGCGTCCATCCGGGGCGCTTGGCGCAGGGGCCGGAGGAGAAATGGGGCACGCGGGGGCGCGTGTCGGGTCGGCGCAACATGTGATCCATCCTTACAGATGGGCGCACCTCGTCGGGGAGGCGTGTCCCGCCGCCGGGATGCGCCGATGCCGGCGGGCGTGCAAGGGCGGGGGACGCTTAGCTGCCGCGCGACCGCTCCATCAGGTCGGGCCTGCGCTCCCTGGTGATCCGATCCGATTCCGCCCGGCGCCAGCGCGCGATGGCGCCGTGGTCGCCGCCGGTGAGGACGTCCGGGATCGCCCGGCCCTCCCAGTCGCGGGGCCGCGTGTAGTGCGGGTATTCGAGGCGGCCGCTCTCGAAGCTTTCCTCGTCGCCGGAGGCCGCCTTGCCCATCACCCCCGGCAGCAGGCGCACGCAGGCATCGATCAGGACGATCGCCGCGATCTCGCCGCCGGAGAGCACGTAGTCGCCGATCGACACCTCCTCGAGCCCGCGGCCCGCGATCACCCGCTCGTCCACGCCCTCGAAGCGTCCGCAGACGATCAGCGCGCCCGGCCCCGCACTGAGCGTTCGCACCCGCGCCTGCGTCAGCGGTTTTCCGCGCGGCGACATCAGCAGGCGGGGCCGGGTGTCGTCCCGTCCCGTCGCGGCGTCGATGGCGGGGCCAAGCACGTCGCAGCGCAGCACCATGCCGGCCCCCCCGCCGGCCGGGTTGTCGTCGACGCTGCGGTGGCGGCCGAGCCCGTGCTCGCGGATGTCGCGGGCCTCGCACGCCCAATCGCCGCGGGCGAGCGCGCTGCCCGAGAGCGACGCGCCAAGCGGCCCGGGAAACATCTCGGGGTAGAGCGTCAGGATCGTGGCCCGCCAAGGCTTCGGATTCGGCGTCGCGCTGTTCATGCCGCTTGATGGCGCCCGCGCGCCTGCGCGGTCAACGCCGCGGCACCGGCGGACGCCTTCGCGCGTTTGGCCCCGATGATCCGAACGCGCCTCGCCCCGCTCCTCACCGCCCTCTTGGTCGCCCTCTCGGCGCCCGCGCCCGCCGCGCGGGCTGCCGAACCCCTGGCGCCACCCGGCGCCCCGGCGAAGGCGTTTCCGAAACCGGACCGGCCGGTGGCCGAGATCGTCGCCGCACAGTGGGCGCTGGAGAAGGACCGTGAGAAGGCCGACGAGTTCGGGCAGGTCGCGCGGCTGATGGGCTTCAAGCCCGGCGAGACGGTGGCCGATATCGGTGCCGGCAGTGGCTACTACGTCACGCGCCTGAGCCCGCTGGTCGGTCCGCAGGGTCGCGTGCTCGCCGAGGACGTGACGCCGCGCTACCTCGCCGACCTCGATGCGCGCATCCGCAAGGCGGGGTTGTCCAACGTCACGGTGGTGCGCGGCGAGCCGCACGATCCGCGCCTCGCGCCGGGATCCGTCGATGCGGCGATCCTGGTGCACATGTACCACGAGATCACCCAGCCCTACGGCCTGCTCCACAACCTCGCCGCCGCGATGAAGCCCGGCGGCCGGATCGGGATCGTGGACGCCGACGACATCCCGTCGCGCCACGGCACGCCGCCCAAGCTCCTGCGTTGCGAGCTGGCGGCCGCGGGCTATCGCGAGACCGGGTTCTCCGTGCTCGACGGCGGCGTCGGCTACCTGGCGGTGTTCGCGGCCCCCTCGCCCGACCGGCGGCCCGATCCGAAGGCGATCACCCCGTGCAAGGACGAGGCGACGCGGGGAAAGGCGCCATAGGGGGCGAGGTCGACCTCGAGACCTTCCGCTTCCGCCCCGTCCCGGACGTTCCCGTGCGCGATGGCGGCCCGGTTCCGGGGACGCCGCGCGGATCCGCCCGCGGCCACTTTCCCTGAGGCGACAAGGATCGTGTCATCGATGCCGCTCGTTCGCATCTCGCTGCGCGCAGGCAAACCCAGAGCCGACATCCGCGCCATCGCGGACGGGGTTCACCAAGCGCTGATCGATACCTACGGCGTGCCGCCAGGGGATCGTTTCCTGCTCATCAGTCAGCACGAGCCGGAGGATCTGATCTTCGATGCCGATCATCTGGGCATCCATCGGACCGCCGACATCGTGATGATCTACATCGCCGCCGGAAACCGGCGTGATACGGCAACCCGGAAGCGTCTCGATGCAGCGATCGCCGACCGGCTTGTGGCCGCGCCCGGCTTGCGGCGCGAAAACGTACAGGTGATCCTGTCATCGAACGAGCGCGATGACCGGGCCTTCGGGAACGGCCTCGCATCCTGTGTCCCGGACGCAGGGCCGGCCGAGGGGCCGGTCGCCTGATCGACGTCGACGCGATCCGTCCGTCGGTGTCCGACCGATCACCGACCGCCGCCTCGATCGAACGTCGGGTGGCCCCGACATCGCTCACGAGCGCCAGCGCAGCTCCCGCGTCTCCAGCGGGTTTTCGAAGGGCCGCCTGACGTTCGCGGCCTCCAGCGCCTCGCGCTTGAGGCGAAAATACCATTGCGAGGGCAGGTCGCCCTGGCCGAACAGAACCATGGTGGGCTTGCGGTCGAGGCCGGCCTGCGCGTGCTGGAGCACCTGCTGGTCCTGGGTCAGGAACTGCCGCATCAGCGGGCGGGCGACGGGCTTGAGCAGGTTGAGGCCGGGAATGTTCCAGTAGAGCGCGTTGGTCAGCATCGTGCGGTCGGCCGTCAGCGGCGTCGCGAAGGTGTAGTTCGCCAGGCGCTTCGCGCCCGCCGTGATCCGCTCCAGCCGGACTCCGGGGAGCCGGAACTCGATCTCGACGTCGGGCACGCCGCTGAGGAGGCGGTAGACCGGTGAACTCGTCGTCGTCGCGTGGCTCGACATGACGAAGCCGTGCGGCACCGGCTTGAAGGTCTTCTTCTTCTCGCGCAGCTCCTTCGACGGCCGGAACCACCACGAATCGTGGACGAAGGCGACGTGGCCGGGATCGACGAGGCTCAGCGTCGTCAGGTCGAACGAGGCCTCGACCACGAGTTCGACCACGAGGGAGCCGACGGGCGTGAAGTCGAGCGCCGGCAGGGCGGGCGTCTCGCCCGGCGTCCCGAGATGCGGGTTGACCCAGACGAAGCCGGCGCTCTCGACGACGGGAAAGCGTTGCACGACGATCTTCGAGAAGTCGGCCGTGTCGTGCTCGGACAACGTCGGCACGTCGCGGCAGCGGCCCTCCGTGGAGAAGCGCCAGCCGTGGAACGGGCAGATCAGCTCGGCGCCGTCGAAGCCGCCCCTGGAGAGGGCCATGCCGCGGTGCGGGCAGCGGTCTCGCAACGCGAACAGGGCGCCGGTCGCGTCGCGCCCGAGCACGATCTGCTCGCCGTTCAGTTCGACCGCACGCAGTGCTTTGCCCGTCAGCTTCGACGCCTGTCCGACGCAGTACCACGCATCCGGCAGCGGCCGGCGCATCGCATCGGGGTCGAGGGCCTCGTCGGCGGCCGAGTCGCGCGCGGGAGCGATCCGAGGGGCCGCGATCGGGGAGACGGACATGGGGTCTCGCAACGGTTCGGGGCCGTCCTCATACGCCGCGCCGCCGGATGGGGAAAGCGAGGCCGCGCAAACCATCCGGCTGACAAGCCGTGCGGCACCGCGCGACCGCCCGGGCCTCGGCGCACCGTCAGGCGCCGGCGCCCGCCCGCACTGGCGGCGCGCCGGCGTCGCGCGGTCTGCCCTGCAGCCAGCGCAGCACCTTCCTCTCGACGCGGCGATGAAAGACCTCGGTCGCCGCGATCGCGACCACGACGAGGAGCAGCGTCAGCGGCCAGAGCAGGCCGGCGCTGAGCGGCAGCCGCGGCAGGATCGCCTTGGCGCCGAGGAAGACGAAGGGATGCAGCAGGTAGAGCGCGTAGGACGCGTCTCCGATCCGCGCGAAGCGCCGGCCGATCGCGTGG